>NZ_JAUBPS010000115.1:0-10258 GCF_036700865.1 Microcoleus sp. S13C4 | reverse complement strand
ATGAGGACGACCAGACATTGTAATTCTCTCCTTTACTTTTTACACAAGTCTATCACATCTTTAAAAAAATGGTATAAAATACACGCCTTCGGTCTCATGATTCCATCCACAAAAGAACATCCAAATTATGCCACTATTATGCAACCAGAATTAACAGCTCATACGATATCTTTCACTATACAAAAACAAACCGACCAGGGAGCATATAAAATCCCCTCGCCCAGAAGCTGGGGAGGGGAAATGGTAAATAAAAAAAATTATTGGTTTTAAATTATCGGTATGTAGGTCTTTTTTTGCAGTATCAAGAGGTATCGATCGAGCGAACGACCCCTGTTGGTCAGTCACTAAGATAATTTCCCGGTGGGAAACCGAGAAATTATCAACTAAATCAACCTTTTTTCGGGCGTTGCAGCTTAGTTTTCCAATTGGCGATCTCCTTCTGAGCCCGCTGATAACTCTTAGTACCCGACGGCACCAGCGAAGCAGCTTCAACTGCCTCTTTCAGCTTTCCTTGAGAGCCGCGCAACTGAGCAATTTTGAGAATACTTTCGCTCCACTCTCCCATTAACTGTTGAGCTTCTTCATACTTAGGCTGACCGGCTTCAATTTTATTAGCTTGCTGGATGCCTTTACTGTAAGAAGAGGCAACCCCCCGCTTAATTTGACCCTTAGCAGCCGATAGCAAAGCAGCATTTACATCCTGGTCTTTGGATAGCTCCTGCCACTGAGCGATCGCCTGTTTCGACTGATTGTAAACAGGCTGATTGACATCAGGCATCAATTTAGCCGCCCCGATCGCCCCCTGGAAATCGCCCCGAGCCGCCCGCCCGTTAGCTATATCCAAAATTGTCAAACTCCAGCGCTCAATATCCTGCTGAGCCTGCGGGTAGAGCGGATCGCTAGCCGGAATCGTTCGAGCCTTAACCACTGCTTTATTAAAACTAGAAGCCGAACCATCCTTGAGGAAAGTTTTCGCCTCAGCCCACACCTGCTGGCTGGATGGTGGCTGCTTGGTTCCAGCCCCTGCTTGCACCGCCCGCGGTTGGTTCTGCGACCCCCCAGTACCAGTAAATTTTTGAGATCCAGAGTTTTGGGCATTTTTCGCAGGCGATCGAGGATCTCCCTCCTGCTGACCAATAAAAATTGATTTGTTGGTCACAAAAACACCCAACAGCAGCACCAAAGCCGTAGCTGAACTCCACAAAACTAGCTGCTGCAAAAATGACTTATCCGAGCCCCCGTTATGCTCATCCTCCGGCTTTTGCAAGTTCGGCTGATCGCCCCCCCGATCAGCAGGGGCCACAGCATTTGGCTGCGACACAGGTGCCACCTCAACCGACGAATCCTGAGCGTTGCGAACTGCCGGAGGCAGATCCATTCGACCCGTAGCCGTCGCCATTTGCGGGCGATCAAAACCATCACCCGTACCAACCGTCATATTGCCGTTGCGTCCGGCCAACGCAGCAGTTGGTATCCCTGAAGCATCCGGCAAAATCACCAAATTAGCCTTTCCCGGAGGATTCACCACCATCAAAGGTTCTTGTTTCGGACGCAAATGGTGGTCACACAGCTCCGGCAGTCGATCGCTCAAAAAACGGTCTAAACCCTTAATGGTCATGCACTGTCCCGATCGTAGCCCCTCCAAAAGCGCCGTCGTAAAAAACCCCTGACGCAAAGCCGAAGTTTCCCGCGAAACTTGATTCGGCCGGGAAGAAAGCACCGTCGGGATTTCCAGTTCCCGCGCCAGCTCGACCGTTTGAGAGCCGATCGTTTCCCCCGCTTTCACAATCTGGCTGCGGTTCATATCAACCAGCACCAATACCGTTTCCGTAGGAGCGTTTTTCAGAGTATTCAACAGCAACTCTACTGGAATCCCCGTACCCTGAATGTCAGCCGGATTGCCGTCAACCGGCATCAAATAATCCTTACCTTCATAGCTGACACCGTAGCCACTAAAAAAACACCAGAGTAAATCTCCCTGTTGCACATGTTCCGCACAGAGGCTTTGGGTCAATCTCAGAATATTTTCCCGATTTGGATATGTAGATTGACCCCACAGCGACGGCGAGTTATCGGTCATCAGCAGACATCCATCCGGCGCAAAACCCGCCTCCTCAGTCAAAAAACCGTACAGGGCCTCTGCATCCTCTTGGGCATAACTCAAAGGCTGGAGTAACTGATATTGATTGATGCCTATTGCAATACAAGCGTGATTTTTCATCCCCATATGCCCTATATATATACTGGACAGCTTGCACAAAACGATAACACATAGCCGTTTAAGGTTATACCCACTTTTGCTAGCACTCAGAGAGCAGTTGTCCGAAGGCAGAACTCCCAACAAGCCCCCAAATTTAGCATCCTAGAATTTTTAATTTTTATATTGCAGTAAAAAATTATACCCTGTACCTGCCTTTAGAAAAATAAAGTTAAATTGGATACACAGGCCAGTCTATTTGACTCTCATTTTCACCAAACTACACCAAAAAGGAATAACCCGCCAATGGTCTCTACCGCCAAAAAAGAAATCTCCCCTCACAGCGAATCGCTACTGAAGCAAAAGCATCCTACAACTCACAGCCACTATAGGTTTCAGGATTTTTTTGCCTTCGATCGCCAGATGGGTACAATTGACGACTGGAATGAGTCGCGCAACATTTTTACCAGCGAAGACTTCATTATCGGTTTGGTGGAGGGGCTCGAAGAAGAAGTCGGCCCCGCGTCCTCTGTCATCATGTATACTATTGGTTGCCAGTGGGGACTCCAAGATTCCGAATTTTTTCAAAAATGGTTTAGTGCCGAATACAGCCAGAACATTCGCCAGTCAAATCTCATGTTTCTGCTAGAAACTTGGTGGTGGCCTTTCACGGCTCAAGGTTGGGGTCGCTGGGAAGTGGACATGAGCGATCGCAAACACGGCTGCATCTTCATCAACCTCTTTGACTCAGCAGTTGCTCGCACATTGGGGGACGTAGGCAAACCCGTTTGTCACCTATACGCTGGTTTGTTCGCCGGTTTCTTCGGCTCTTTAGTCAAAAAGCCTCTGAGCTGCATAGAACTCCAATGTTACTCAATGGGAGAAACCTATTGCAAGTTCCTGCTTGGCAACCCAGATAAAATTGATGCAGCAGCATTCTGGCTCAACGAAGGTGCCAACGCCCGCGATATTCAAAATCGACTGCAACACGGTGAAATATTGCGGTAAACAACCTGGAAAGGCACATCCCCTGCCCTGCCTTTCCTCCCACCAATTTCGCGATCGAAAGTGCGATGGTGGATTTATCCAGGCAGGAAGAAAGATGAAAAGTCAAACTTCATGGTTGGACCAATCTGTCCAAGAATTCTTTGGTCACTATAATTGGCTGGGAAAATCTTTAGAAACCCCAAATGGCTCGACCCCCGGTCAACTTCTGAGTTTAACCCAGCCAGTAGCAGACTTTTTTCAAGCTATTTCTTGGGAAGGAATTCCGGAAGTAGGTGCCCTACCCTTACCCCCACCCTTGCCAGTAATTTCTATTTCTGAACAAGCAGAAGTCACCATTGATGACCTATTCGACCTGTTTTAATCTGTGTAGGGAATGGAAAATAAAAAATAGGGCAATCCCTCATCCATCTTCCCTCACCCCTCTTTCCTCATCCTTCAAAATCCATTAGTTAAATCCGTTAAATCCCGTACATTGCTCGTTGCCGAACTTCCTTCCTTTTATCAATTACCGATTACCGCTTAATTAAAATCATGCACCCAGAGATTGAGGCGCTGCTGGATCAGGCAGAAAACCGCTTTTTAAAAGGCGAAGAACTCCTAGCTTTTAAGCGTCAAGCTGTAACCCTTGTCCAGCGCTTAAAAATTTACGAATTTTTGCGAGAGAAGGAAGCAAGTATCTTCCAACCAGTAGCCAACAAACTACAAGAAACATTCCCCGACGAAAAACAAGAAACCTTAGAACGATCGCTCAAACACTGGGTGTTAGTCTTGCGGTACTGCGCTATGGCTATGCTGCTGAACGATCAAAATTTTCTCGAACAGCGCCTTGTAGACTGGCTTTCCGGCATAGTCGAAGCCCACCAAACTCACAATATCGAAGCAACTGTTTGCAATCTGCTGCAAACTCGTTTAAAAGAATTGCTTTCCGAGCAAGCCCGGGCTATATTGCAACCATTTTTCGACCAAGCACAGTCAATTATTATTGACCAAAGTAAGAAATAATCAGCTTTCCTCCCAATTTCCAATTCCCGATTCCCCATTCCCAATTTCCGATGATTAATATTGCCGACTTACTCAAACAGCCCCGACTCCCTGGAAACTACTTTGCCAGCGATGCCTACGTCCGAGGCGACCTCGAACTCGGCCTCCTGGAAAACCGCCGGGGCGATCGGCTCTTAGCACTCCCAGAAACACTGATTCAAGCTATTTATATCGGCTTAGAACAAGAAACAGGCCAAGCCTCCCGCCTCGTGCTTTTCAACTGCGGTCGCTGGTGGGGTAAAAACTTCTACGTGCGTTTTTGCGAAGAAGTCAGCGAATACTACGGTCAGCCAGTTTCTGAAATGGAAATGGTAGAATTTCTTCAGTCCTTGCAGCAATGTTGGAAAACTCATGGATGGGGAACATTTGAGTTCGACCCCAGCTATTCCGAACATGGATTTTTAATAGTAAAAATTGCTAACTCTCTTTTTGCTAAAACTGCACCCAAGTCTAAGCGACCAGCCTGTTTTTTAGAAGCAGGTATTTTAAGTGCGTTCTTTAGTCAGCTTACGGGTCGAGAACTTCACTGTCTGCAAACATCCTGCGAATCATTGGGTTCGGACTGCAACCGATTTATTTTAGGGCTGCGCGATCGCCTACAACCGGGGGATTCTATGGTCGAAGAAGGAAAAGACCATGAAGCTATTCTCAGTCAACTTTTTCAACAAAACTGACTGATTTGACAGCTATTACTTTGTTGCTAATAGCTGTCAAGTCGATTGTTTTGCACCCATATTATCGACCGTATCATCAAAACTGTGAGTTAAATTATAAAAAATCTCCTGAGTTAAACAATCAGGTTTTAGCAATTCACATAAAACCTGATTATAACTAGCAGCTAGAAACTTCATAACTTACTCTAGAAACTCATAAAATTTAAAAGCAATCAAAACCTCAAACATTTTGCTAGAACTTAATGGACGCCAATGAACTTCTAACTCGATATGCAGCCGGCGAAAGAGATTTTAGACTGGCCAATCTGCGCGGCATTGTGTTGAGTCCGATCGATTTATACCGTTCCAGCGATGCCCCAACTCTAATTTTGGCAAACCTCAACCAACACCAGCAACGACCCTATTTAATCGGTGCCAACCTCAGCGGGGCCGACCTCACCAAAGCCCATCTGAGCCGAGCCAATCTCAGTAAAGCTGACCTCAGCGGAGCCAATCTCACCGGCGCCAACCTCATGGCAGCCAGTCTGAGTGGAGCCAATCTCATCGGAGCCAATCTCACCGGCGCCAACCTAGCCGGATCTCATCTGAATTGGGCAAACCTGACCGGAGCAATTCTTCCCCATGCTAATCTCATAGGTGCAGATATGAGCGCCGCTAACCTTACCAAAGCCGTTCTCACGGAGGCCAATCTCAGTAAAGCCTATCTGATTAAAGCCAATCTCAACGGAGCAAACTTCAAAGATGCTTACTTAAGTCTAGCGAGTCTGAAAGAGGCAGACTTGACTGAAGCACAGCTCACCGGAGCCGAATTATCCAAAGCCAACCTAGCCGGAGCCAACTTAACCCGTGCTAACCTCAGCAAAGCCAACCTGCTGAAAGCTAATCTCAGGCGAACTAACCTCACTCAAGCCTATTTAAACGGCGCGTGCTTGAGCGGATCAGACCTTAGCGAAGCTTGCTTGGATAGAGCCAATTTGTGCAAAGCAGACCTGAGCAAAACCTACCTGAGAAACATTACTTTGAATGGCAGCCACTTAAGCGGTATTAACCTCAGCGGGGCAGACCTCAGCGGTGTAGACTTGAGCCGCAAACTTTTAACAGGAATTAATATGGCAGAGGCATTGTTGAACGAAGCCAACTTGAGCGGTGCTTATCTGATGGAAGCTAACTTGAGCGGGGCCAACCTCAGCAAAGCCAACTTGAGTCTAGCCTACCTGCTCAATGCCGACCTTTCTAATTCTTGTCTGCATGAAATTAACTTGAGCAAAGCTAACCTTAGTAAAGCCAACTTGCAGAAAGCTGACTTGACAGGAGCCAACCTCCGGGGAGCCATTCTCACTGAGGCGGATTTGACGGGAGCCAAGTTAATTGGAGCCACTCTTCCTAACGGCACAGTTTATCGGCGTTAACTTGTCAACCCCCTTGATTATTTGCCTAGTAAAGTGCGGTTGATGTCCAGAATCGGAAAAAATAGGTTCCTTTCTTCCACCGTGAGATATTGTTTGAGAACCTTTTTCATCACATCGTAGGTCACGGTTGCACTATTTCTAACTTGAACAGCGCCTAAAATAGTTTGCAACCAAAGTAGTAGCCGATCGCGCAATCGTTCCGTATCATTAATCAATAGTGCTGCCGCCGAATGCCTCAACACCCGCACAATATCTCCACGGCACTTTTCAGTCACATCGTTAGCCCCCCGCCGAAATAAACTAGGATCTAGAGACTGCATTTGTGCTTCCACTTGCCGCATAATTTCTGTTTCAGAGGCTTGAAGTTTTTTATAAGCACTCATCCGGTGATTCAAAGACTGAAAGTAGTCTTTCAAAAATTGGAGTTCTTCTGCACTGGCGTAGCGTCCGTCTGCTTCCGTGCTCAAACGCGCAAGTTGGCTCAACATAGATTTTTCTCTACTACTAAAATACAAACATATCAGTTTTAAGCTTCTTTAGTCCGAACTAAATATTGTCCTACTTGAAAGCGGGTTTCATTAAGCTGTGTAACAATAGAACGAGTAATTAACTTTCCTGATTCTACAACTACTTGACCCGTAATGGGGTGTAATAAATCTTGCTGGGCCCGGCGGCCGATCAGAGCTTCGACATTTTCAATAGCATTAATGTACATCCCCGCAGGCAACTGTACAACCACACCCTCGCCCATAATTTGAGCCTGACAAGCCAGTCGCGAATTGGCTTTAGCCGTAGTAATGACTTCCAACGTCCTTTTCTCGCGGCGGTTCATGTGGGACAAGCCTTCCATGCCTTCTTTAATGTAAACATGGCAAGTAGCGCACATTCCCCGCCCCCCGCATTCCTTGAGAACGTCTAAGTCTTTGGAAAGTAAGGCCGACAGGATATTTGATCGGGTTTCAACTGCTATTTCCTCCGCAATTGGATCGAGTTTAATAATTTTAACCATATTGATGTTTGCTCCTGTCAAGTTCACTATTTAGCAAGTTACGATCAACTTATTCAAAGCGCAAAAAAATTTGGCTAACACTCAAAAAGGTTAAGATGCCTTGACGACAGCATGGGCTTCTGGCTCTCTAACCCCTATGGCATAACCACACTTCTGTTTTGGTCATATCGCTGTTCGCTCGCCCCGATTCCCCAGCTTAGCCTTGAAAAGCTAAAACCTTAGATACTTTCTGGATGGCATTGAAAAAACTGTAATAGTCGCGATCGACTAAAATAGCAGCCACGGGTAGTTCCCGAGCGGGTACCGGCATTCCGCAAGATTGATAGTGATTCCTAAGTTCAAGGATTTTAGTAGGTGCGAGTGTGCGATCGCTCTCAAGGAGGCGGAGAATGAACCTGAGATAACATAGGCTGTACCTGGCGAGCGATTCAAAAATTTGAATTATTGTCAGAATTATTTACATATTTTAATACTAGCTCAAGCTTTTTCTATAATTAGACCGATGCAACATTCTAAGTACCGCATTTTAGGGCTAGTCGGACAAGGACAATTTGGTCGAGTCTTTTGTGCCAGCGTTCGAGAAGCTCCCGCCCAGGACTCCCGCCTCACCAGCCAACTGGTTGCTCTCAAAGAACTTAGTCATCAAAAAGCCCCAACTAGCGAATTCTTGCGAGAGCTGTGGTTTCTGATCACCTTGCAGCACCCGAATATTGTTACCTGCCGAGCTCTAGAACACACAGCTACAGGCAGGTACTTGGTTATGGACTACTGCGAGGGAGGAACCCTCCGCAACCTGCTCAAACAAGACCGCCCCTTGCGTCTGCTTGAAGGTTTGCAGCTAGTCATGGAAGTTTTAGCCGGCTTAGACTACGCCCACCGGCGAGGCGTAGTTCACTGCGACATCAAACCCGAAAATATCCTCCTCACTTTAGGGGCAAAAGGTTGGTCGCCCCGACTGTCTGACTTTGGCATCGCGCGTCGGCTGCCAGAAATTGGTACCACTCGCCTCCACCAAGAACTTTCTCCCGACGCTACCGTAGGTTCCCCCGCTTACATGGCCCCTGAGCGGTTTTACGGTCTTTTTTCCCCGATGTCAGATATATATGCAGTAGGAATTCTGCTGTTTGAATTGCTCATGGGCTACCGCCCTTTCGGGGGAACCCCCGGAGACTTGAGGTGGGCGCACCTGAATCAACGTTTGCAATTTCCCGACGCCATCCCCGAACCTTTGCAAGCAATAGTTAAAAAATCTTTAGAAAAGCTGCCAGCCCGGCGTTTTGCCAGTGCTTCCCAAATGGCTCAAGCTCTGCGACTGATCATGTACGACCCCGCTGTCAGGCAATTGGGCGACTGCATTATTCCCTGGGAAAGCCCCACAACCAGTGGTGATAAAAGTCTGAAGTCTGAAACTGAGTCTTTGCTGGAAGTTGAAGAAGAAAAAGCTTCACAGTCGGCTATTAATTTACTTGGGACTGTGCGCTATTCGCTTTTGCAGCCAAAGCCACTGATACTTCCTGCACCGTTGACCGCTTTAATTGCCACTGAAACGTATCTATATGCTGCTGTAGGTACAGAGGTCAAGGTTTGGTCTCAGCCGGGAAAACAGCTAGTTACAGGAGAAATGTCTACTTCTATTTCATTAATGGCGGAAATTGTGCGTGGCATTTTACCGAGTTCCCACGGCTGCTGCGTTCTCACTCCGCAAAAACTTTACTGGCTCAATGAGCGCTCTTGGGAGCCTCAATGTTTGCTGGATATGGGTTTGAGGCAAGGTCCAGATGCTTTTAAAGCTGCTGTAGATTCTCACGGCAACTGGTTGACAGTAGCGGTTCCCGGCGAACTGCGTTTTTATTCTTTAGCTGGGAACAGCACTGCGGGCGATCAGAAAAAAGCGCTGAAGCTGATCGCTACTGTGCCGTTACCAGAACACTATTTACCAGAATTAATGTTTTTGGATCGGCGACACGTCTTAGCAGTTTGGCCGGACAACGAACCAAAAAATCCCCAAACTATTTTTAGAGTTTACACTCGCCGCGGCACGCCGGTGGGTTCTGTGCGGTTGTCTGCCAGCGTCGGACAGATGCTGTTGACCCCTGAGCCTTATACTTTGCTGGGAATTCCCCAAGGTGGTAAAGCGGCGGTGCTGTTGATGAAATTGTGGCCCCTCAAGGTAGCGCGAATTCCCCTTGAAAGTTTGCCCGTGTCTGCTTGTGTGGCTAATTGGGGATGGGTGTTGGCAGATGTTGGGGGGCAGATAGAAGTGTTAAACAGTCAAGGGATTCAAGTAGGGAGTTTTAGCAGCCCCGCCTCACCGCGGGCGATCGCTCCTTGGGGGAATAGAGGTTTGGTGATTGCTGTCAATACTGAGGAAGAGAGTCACTTGCACTTTTTAGATGTAGATGTTGAGGAGACCAACTCGCGCTCGATCATCAAAGGGTCATAACTGGCGTAACTGAAGGTATTTTGGGGTTGCTGTAATTCAGGAGACTGTATTTGTTGGCATCGATTCCTGGGAGTTTGAATCAGGGTTAGAGTACCGTGTCGTGTCAACTTCTGGATTTTGACTCAGAGGAATTGTTAAGGGCGATCGGCTCAATCTGAGACCCGAACTTCCCTCAGTAAAGTCCAAGAAATGCAGACACCACTTAATATATATGACTCATGCACCAGCCTGATTCTGCCATCCTAACCCATGATGCAGCCTTACACCTTACACTCTAACTGTGCCTTACCCATACTCGAAGTAACCCCCATCATGTTGAACCACGGAGTTCTTCTACCCATGCGCGGTAGATACTCCCCCCAAAAGTCCCATCTTGCAAAAAAAAGCAGACCCAAGCCCTAAAGAGGAGTCAGCCAGCGGAGGCAGGATGGGAAACAAAAAGCCAAAAGCCTTGGTGTGTATAGGTTCAAAAAAAAG
>NZ_JAUBPS010000114.1:0-10285 GCF_036700865.1 Microcoleus sp. S13C4 | reverse complement strand
ATAGCATCTATAACTGGATGGGATTACATTTTGTCAGCCCTAGCTACTGTTGCATGATTTTTGAAAATTGGTATAAATTGGGAATCAAATTCGAGATATACTTTGTCTTGAAAGCTTTTTACATTGGTAATTTCTAAACGAATAATTCTCATTTATTTATTTTCTCATTTTTACCGCAACTGCTTCAATTATATCGCCTCGACTCGGAAAGTAGGGATTTGATTGTGTCACCCTACTTCGTTTCCCACAGGCACTCCACTATTAATCTCACTATGAATGCAGAAAAGCTTATCAGTTTGATGATAAAAAAGCAAATCGCCCCTTTTCTAATACACCAAAGGACGAGCGACTTTTGACCTGAATTAATCTGAACTCACGCACTCAATTAGTATCGCCGCGGCGGGTTTATCTAGATTGTTTGTGAGGCTCAAATATTATCTGTAAAACCCGCCCCTACAGACCTGTAGGGGCGGGTTTTACCAACCATCTATGTCGGAAGCCAAGAATATAATAAACCCGCCCCCACCCAACGACTCAATTAATGACTGTGCCCGTGCCCGCCGTGAGAATGACCGTGCCCGCCATGAGAATGCCCGTGATCACCGTGAGAATGCCCGTGATCCCCATGAGAATGACCGTGCCCTTCATGAGAATGGCTGTGTTCGCGGTGCGCCGAAGCCAAACTCGGATTAACAGCAACCGCAGTCTCACTCAACAACGCTTCAATCTGCGGATTTGCCCACTCAGCGGCCATTTTCAGAAACTCTGGATGGTCATTAACGCAAGGCAATTTGCGGTAAGTAACTCCTTGACGCTGTTTCTGCAAAGACTCAATAATGTGGTCTACATCTAACAATGTTTCGTGATTTTCTGTGGCAAATCCGATCGGCATAAAGAGGATCGCAGTTGCACCCAAATCAATCAAATTCTTCGCAGCCAACGTCGCATCCGGTTGTGTCCATTCAATCAGCGGCGTGTCGTGGTTCAGCCAACCCACCGAAATCAAAGGATAGCGATACATCAAACGTTCCCGCACGCGATCGTACAAAGCTTGACTTTCCACAATACCCGAAGTAAAGCCCTTAGCCTTGTGCGGACAACCGTGATTCATCAGCACAATCCCAATCTGAGAAGGCAAATGCGCTACAGCTAAGTCGTTTTTAATTTCCTCTTCAACCAAATCCGCCATTAGCTGGATGTAAGCAGGTTCATCGTAAAAAGAAGGAATGTAGCGCTGTCCTTTTACCCAATGTTCCTTACCATCAAAGGTTTGTGCTAAAGCTTTATTCACCTGTTCGACTGCAATGCCGCTGGTGAAAACAGAATCAACTACCAACAGCGGATAAATCAGAATTTTGTCAAATCCTTCTGCTTGAATTTGAGGGATTACTTGTTCCGGCAAAAATGGCGCGCAAAAGTTAAAAGCTTTGAACACTTTTACTTTATCGCCCCATTTCTCCTGTAAATTCTTTTCAATCCCGGCGCGCTGCTGTTCAAAAATTGCATTGTGCGGCGAAACGAATTGACCGTGTTGGTGACTCCACTCGTGCAAGTCAAAGATTGCTAAAATCTTCGCCAGCGGCGGATAAATCCAAAGCGGTACTGGCGCAAACTTTGCCGTAAGCAAATTTAAAGCTTGTTCGTTGTAGTTGGCAAAATCGTCGTAGCTTTCGACTTCGCCGTAACCCATCAGCAATACAGCAACGCGATCGTTACTTGCGGGTGCTGCAGATGTTTTGAAATCGATTTTTTCTGGAGAAGCAACCACTTTGTATTCCTCAATTTTATTTATTCTAAGAGATCCAGACAGGATGAAGGGGGAATCAGAGATTTTTCATTGTGTGCGATCGCACGACTGACGTGCGCGGGGCTGATTCCCGGTTTCTGCGCCCATACTTCCCGGTCAAACCTCTTATTTATCCTAAAAACCGGATTGATGAGCATCAGTCCTAAGTCGGTTTTTTTACCCTGACCCGAAATTCGTAGGGCAGCTAAGCTGGCAGGCCTCTAATTTTCACAATCCTGTTTCTTTAAGCTTTTGTGGGGTCGGCTTCGACGCCGCCGGAAAAGTTAAATCTAAATACAGAACAGCTTAAAACTAGAATCAGCCTTTGCTAAGCTTGACAGGAGATGGGGCGGGGGGGGATAAGTTTCATGTTTTCTTAAGACTCCCTCACCTTGCCTCAGATTAATGCGGTTTGGAGCGTTCCCAGCATTTAACTTGGGGGGATACTCTTCAAACTTGACTCTATTATAAGTTTAACACCCTATCCCCAGGGGTAGTATATGATATAGTAGGCATATGATAAAGTTATGTTGCGAAGTATATTAACTTTCTTGACGAACTATGAGACTGGTAATTTGCCCCGGAGTCCACGAACCAAAGCTAACCGACTGTTTCCTAGCGGGACTTTCGGGGCTTTGGGGACTGGCAGCCGATCGCCAAAACCAGCAAATAGTCGATGGTGTCAAGATTTTTCCCGCTCATAAATATCCGCCTTTTTCATCTCTTGACATCTTGCACTTTTTGTGCAGCGAAGAGTTAGCAGGAGAAAGTCTAGTATTTGTCAGCTTTTCGGCAGGAGTAGCCGGGGCGATCGGGGCGGCTTGGATGTGGCAGCAACTCGGCGGCCAAGTCGGGGCTTTTTTTGCCTTAGACGGTTGGGGAGTACCTCTGGGGGGCAATTTTCCCATCCACCGAATCAGCCACGATCGCTTTACGCACTGGAGTTCGGCAATTCTCGGCAGCGGTGGAGAGAGCTTTTATGCAGATCCCGCGATCGAACATTTGGATTTATGGCGAGATCCCCAAACGGCAAAAGGCTGGCACGTCAGCCAAACCACCGCCGGCGTTGAGACTGTCGCACCCACAACCGCAGCACAATTTTTAGTCCACCTATTGAAACAATACGGAGTCCAATCAGTTGTTTAATCTAAATTTAGTATCTTCAGCGATCGCACCTATTGCCACCATCGCCCGCCTAGACAATTCTGTCACTTCAGGCACAACAAACACCATCAAACAGTGGTTAATATTTAGCGCCTCAGCATTTTTAGTCTCCATTCCAGTCTTCGTGCAAGCACCCTTAGTGCGCTTATATCCAACTATCAGTTTGCTGTCAACTATCCCCTGGTTCGTTGTGAGTTTAATTCTAATTTTCCGCCCCAAAACCCAACTTTGGGGAGATTTATTATTAGGATTTGCCGGATGTTGGCTCGCAGGTTCTATCTATTGGGGCTGGTTTAGATGGGAACCAATTTTACATCTACCTATAGAAGCAATTGGCTTACCTTTTGCTATTTGGTGCTTGGGCAAATCTTGGGGAAAAGTTGGCGGCTATTTTTACTTGGGTTCCCTATTGGGTACTGCCATTACTGATTTATATTTTTACTTAACAGGCTTGATGCCCTACTGGCGCCAAGTGATGCACGCGGAACCGGAATTAGCTATGCCGATTTTTCAAAGTGCGATCGGTCAAATCGAAACTCCTTGGGGCATAGGCTGTGCTCTAGTTTTAATCGCTGTGTTGCTAACAGTCGGTTTGCTGAGTTTGCGCGATCGAGAACTGCACTGGCGCGCTTTCAGCGGCGCGGTGTTAAGCACGCTTTTGGTAGATGGTTTATTTTGGCTGGCTGCATCTGCGGCTTAAGATTTATGATTGGTTCCTATGTTGGTAATTTTTGACCGCAGATGTGGGCGCATTGACGCAGATTAACGCAGATTTTTTGATAGATGTAGTCTTGAGATTCCTGACTTCTTTAAGAAGCCGGGAATTTTGGTATTTAGTGAACAATTATGAGTTAAAATCTAAAATCTAAAATCTCAGAATCCAAAATCAATATCATGTCTTTCATTTCAATTCGCGGTGTAGAACATTATTACGAGTGGATAACGGCAGATAACACAGCCCAACCTAGCGGGAAACCAGTGATGGTATTTCTGCACGGCTGGGCCGGATCAGCGCGCTACTGGGAAAGCACGGCACGGGCTATTGCTGATGATTTTGATTGTTTGCTCTACGATATGAGAGGTTTTGGCCGATCGCCTTTGCCAAAAGAGCCTCCTGAGTCCAGCTACGAACTCGAAACCTACGCCCACGACTTAGCGGAATTATTAGAAGCTCTGAATTTAAGCCGCGTCTTTCTCAATGCTCACTCCACAGGAGCATCAATTGCTACTTTATTTCTCAACCTTTACCCCGAAAAAGTAGAAAAAGCAATTCTCACTTGCAGCGGAATTTTTGAATACGACGAAAAATCTTTTACAACTTTTCACAAATTCGGTGGCTATGTGGTAAAATTTAGACCCTCTTGGCTGGCATCCATCCCGTTTGCCGATCGGCTATTTATGGCTCGGTTTTTGCGCCGTTCCCTGCCCACAGAGGTAAGTCTGGCGTTTCTCAAGGATTTTTTAATGGCAGACGAGCAAGCTGCTATAGGTACAATGGTGACGGCAGTCAGCAAAAGAGCAGCCGAGGAAATGCCCCAAGAATTTGCGCGGCTGAGTGTTCCCACACTGCTTATTGCCGGAGAATTCGACCAAATTATCCCCGCCGTCATGGGAGAGCAAGCAGCCTCCCTGAGCAAAAAAGTAGAATTTGTTATAATTCCTAATACGGCTCACTTTCCGATGCTGGAGGATGCCGCAACATACTTGCAGCGAATTCGAGACTTTTTGCCAGCAGCGGCTTAGCTGAGTTATTGTTCATCTAATGTACGATCGGACACGCAAGCTTTGAGAACGGCTTTTGCTCCGATCTTAATTTTTAATTCCTAATTTCTTAAAGCGAAAGGTGGTACAATGAACGACCTCGACCAATACTATAAAGTGCTGGGACTGTTGCCCGGAGCTTCCAGAGAAGAAATTAGCCAAGCCTACAAGGATTTAGCGTTCATTTGGCACCCCGATCGCATCCCCAAAGATAATCCCAGACTACTACAGAAAGCTGAAGAAAAGATTAAGGAAATTAATCAAGCTCGCGAAAAATTGCGATCGATTCAACCAAGAGGTCAGAATCAGAACGTTCAGCAAAAACATACTCAGCACAAAAACACCCAGCAACAAAACCCTCAGTACAGAAACACTCAGCACCAAAACACCCAGCAACAAAACCCTCAGTACAGAAACACTCAGCACCAAAACACCCAGCAACAAAATACTCAGTATAGAAACACTCAGCAACAAACTACCCAGCAACAAAATACCCAGTACAGAAATACTCAGCAACAAAATACCCAGCAACAAAATACCCAGCAACAAAATACCCAGCAACAAAATACCCAACAACAAAATACCCAGCAACAAAATACTCAGTACAGAAACACCCAGCAACAAAATACCCAGCAACAAAATACCCAGCCACCCAATACTCAGTACCAAAACACTCAGCAACCCAATACTCAGTACCAAAACACTCAGCAACCCAATACTCAGTACAGAAATAGTCAGTATCCAAACACTCAGCCACCACCGGCCACCCCAAAAGAACCCCGCTACTCTTCTGAACCCTCTTCAGGAAAATATCCTGGAAATTATCCGGGAAACTATGGGGGAAACCCTGCAGGGCCCTATTCAGAGGCGTCCCGCTACCAATCGCAGCCACCGCCATCTCAGTCTTACCGCCAAGCTGGGCCGCAAGCTCCCGATTTGAGCGGTTCCAACTTCAAAGGAGCTTCCTTAAAAGAAAAGGATTTTTCAGGAAGAAACTTGAGCAATGCAAACCTGAGTGAAGCCGACTTAAGTGATGCTTTTCTACACAACGTCAATCTCACAGGCGCGAATTTGCACCAAGCGAACTTGTTCAGGGCCAATTTGTTAGGAGCTTGTTTGATCAATGCCAACTTGAGAGAAAGCAACTTAATCGGAGCCGATTTGAGCGGTGCTGACTTGAGCGGTGCAGACTTAACAGGAGCGAAAATCGGTTACGGCGATCGAGTTATGGTCAAACTTACCCGGACTACATTAACAGGTACAATCTTACCCGACGGTACTGTTCATAGCTAAATTATTTAGTTTTTAGTCAGTTGTTGTAGAGGCGGGTTTTACCCAAAATATTTGCGGCAACTCGAAATACAAAAAAATTTGCCCTTCGCGAATTTTGGATCAAAACTTATATTCTGTCCGCTAGAACAACCGCAATAAAATTGGTTCGTAGTGAGGCCATTCGTCGTCAGAATTGTATGAGGACTTGCATTCCTCGCTGCGTACCAATAATGGTTAAATTATTTGACATGATATTACGCGATCGCGATCGCACAAACCGAGTTTTTTTTACCCTGTTCAAGAACTGCAACGAGCTCTTTTCGTTCACCAAACCCCCTTTCTGTCTCCAACACGGCTAATCGAGATTCATATTACAGCAACCGCCAAAATGGTTCCTGTTCTGTTTTTTCCTTCTTCCTTCTTCCTTCTTCCTTCTTCCTTCTTCCTTCTTCCTTCTTCCTTCTTCCTTCCGTTATTAATTACTTCCGCCACGGCGATTGCGTAACTTTCGTCCAGCAGCCAGCATAGCGCCTCCCGCCATCAAACCCCCCACACTCATCGGTTCGGGAACCGGCTCAGCTTGAACCGTCTCCACAGAACCGCCTTTAATAAATACAGCAGAATCTAACTTGCCATCGCCCACATCTTTAATGCGGATACTGAGAACATTCGTCTGATTTTGCTTGAGCAAACCCTCAAAACCTAAAACCTTAGTAAAACCGTCCAGCTTAACGATGTTAGCAGCAATACCTGTCAAACTTGGGTTGTCAATATAGTCTGGGTGATAGGTAGAGCGATTATATGGATCAGGAACAAGATTATTAATCGTAACTGTTTTTCCGTCGCTCAGTTTTGCCATATTAGTGCCGTTCAGCAGCAGTTCAAAATCGTCATTAAATTCAGAATTGCCGAACTCAGGAAACTCCTCAGAAGCAAATACATATTGAAAGACTAACTTTTTAACCGTGCTATTAGCAAAAAAGCTGAGGTTTAGCTGAGTCAAATCCCCCTCTTCACCTTCAGGCCCAAAGTCCGTGCTTAAATCGCTGATCTTTGTGGTCGTGAAGTTATCTTTCCGATTCTTACCCCGTATATCGGTGACTTTACCAGTGCTCAGAACAACACCTGATGTCAAACCGAAGGGGTCATTAGTGAAAGTACCAAAAGCAGCCGGATTACCTGTAATTGAAACAGAGAAATTACTCAACCCTGCTGTATTAGCCCCCAATAAATTATTTTTTAAAGTCTCAGTGTTATTAGTTGCCCCTACGGAAAATGCCATTGCTGGCGCTGCCAACAAACTCAGAGCAGTAGTTAATGTAGCTGTTAAGGCAGCAATTTTGTGAGTAATTATCATAAATTTTTCCTGGAAGATACAAACCTGATTTTATGCCCAACTTCATTTTTACATTAGATAAGTATCAATGTCTAGTGCCTTTACAATAACTTTACACATAAGTGAATTTACGCTTTTGGTGATTATTTGTTTTAGTAATTGTTGGCAGTTAGTCAACCAATAAACATCAGCGCAAAAATACGGATGCAAAAATAAACGTACACAGATAATAATTTCAGGACTTACGCACTGGAAACAAAAGAAACCAGGTTTTAAATACCGTTTGCGAGATCCAAAATGACTAATGACTAATGACTAATGACTAAGGATCTCGCCCAAAAAACGTATACCAGCCTCAGATTCCTGTCGTAGAGATATCAAAATTTTTGACGCTCGTTCAACATCCCAGATTCATCTCTGGAGTAAATCAAAAATCCTTCGACTGAGCGCGACTCGACGGCTCGCCGAAGTCTAAAATCTAAAATCTCTAATCGACTGACTGTTGACTAAAACCCTCTTGCTTCTCCTTCGCCGCGCCGATCGGCAGCCCCTTCCAACCAACCGTCTGCAGTCAGGACGATCGCATTAGCGTTTCCCCAGCCGTCAGCTTCGACAATCTGGTGTCCCCGCCGCCGCAACTCCGAAAGCGTCGCAGTCTCAAAACCTCCCCGTTCCACCCTCAGGCGATCCGGTTGCCATTGGTGGTGAATTCTAGGTGCAGATACAGCATCGCCGACATTCATGTCGTAAACCAACACATTCAGCACTATTTGCAACACCGTGGTAATAATCGTACTGCCTCCGGGAGCCCCAGCAGCGAGGCGAAATTTGCCATTTTCTGTCACAATGACCGGCGTCATGCTCGATAAAGGAGTTTTCCCTGGGGCGATCGAATTTGCCTCCCCGCCCACCAAACCAGACGACAAATTCGGCACTCCCGGCGCCGCTGCAAAATCATCCATCTCGTTGTTGAGCAAAATTCCCGTACCCGCGGCCACGACTCCAGCCCCAAAACCCCCATTCACCGTAAACGTTAAGCTTACTACGTTGCGCTCTTTGTCAACTACCGTCAGGTGGGTAGTTTCGGGAGACTCCCACAGCAGACGGTTCAAAGTTTCAGCGTCAACAGCCTTTACCTCGCTGGAGGGTCTGGCTTTTGACATTTGGATTTGCGATCGTCTCAATTTGCCATAATTGGTGCTAGTCAGGGCTTTGACCGGTACACTCACAAAACCCGGGTCGCCCAAATACTCAGCCCTGTCAGCATAAGCAATCCTCATGCTCTCCGCCAGTAAATGTAGCGTATCTGGACTTTGCCTCCCCAACCTTTTGAGATCCGTATCTCCCAGAATATTTAAGATTTGTAACAAATGAACGCCACCGGAAGAAGGAGGCGACATCGCGCAAATTTCGTAAGTGCGAAAGTTGCCACAAACCGGATTTCGCCAAATCGGCGTATAGTTTTTCAAATCTTCCAGAGTGATAAGGCCGCCGTTTTTAGCCATATCGGCGGCGATCGCCCGCGCAATGTCCCCAGTATAAAAACTCTGCGGATTTTGTGCAATCTGCCGCAAACTCCGCGCCAAATCCCGCTGCACCAAAAGCTCACCCGGCTGGTATAAAATGCCACCACGAGTAAAAACCTCCCGCGCCGCCCGGTTTTTTTTGAACACATCCTGTCGTCGCCCGGTAGCCGTGGTAAACCGCGAACTTACTGGAAAGCCATTTTCCGCCAGGGCGATCGCCGGCGCCACCACCGCAGCCCAAGGCAACTTACCATACTCGCGGTGAACCGTATAAAGTCCAGCAACAGTACCCGGAATACCCGCCGCCAAATGCCCGTCCCGACTTGCCCTTGGACGCACCTTACCTTGCTTGTCGAGGTACATATCCCGCGCCGCCCGTTTCGGAGCTCGTTCCCGGAAATCCAGCGCTTGCACAGTCCCCGTTTCGGCCCGCCGCAGGAGCAAAAAACCCCCGCCGCCGATACCCGCCGAAAAAGGCTCCACCACCGAAATCGCCAAAGCCGTAGCAGCCGCCGCATCCACTGCATTGCCTCCCTGTTGCAGCAGGGCCAGCCCCGCAGCGCTCGCCAGAGGGTGAGCCGAAACTGCCATGCCCTGTTTGCTGCGCTGCGGCTGCAAGGTTGGGTGTAGCTGTTGCTGGCAGCCGCCCAACACCAAGACTGTTAGGCAACAAGTATAAATTTGCACTTTGCTCAAGAACTTTGGCAACATTTTTTACGGGTGAGGCGAGGATTTTTTATAGTATACTTTTAGAAGCATCTTCCCTAAAACTTAGCGGTACTGAGTTCAACCGCAAATAAATTACCTGTTATGGCAGATGGGGAAACGATTTGACCCTGGGAACCTCTCGCGGTACAAGAGGAAGAGAAAAAAGAGTGACACCTTATGGCAATTTAATAATTAAACAAGTTGAAAAAAGCATCTTTTTTGAAAAGCTACTGATTTCAAAAAAGCTGATAATCCCCGACCAACTGCCTTGCTGATTTAGAGTGGGAAATCCTAAAGATGCCAATTAGATAAACCAATATTCTCAATTTTCAAAATAGTTTTTTCCTAGCCTGATTAAGCCTCGCCAGTAAATGAAACCTCAAAAATAATTAACTCAAACTTTTAGGTCAGGGCTATGGTAATGCCACACATGGCAGACTTAGCATATCAGTTTTTTGGCAGTTGTTCGACTGGTGATTTAATCAATAAAACAGGATTTACAGACTCTTGATCTCAACTTTGGTTAAAGGATGATAATTAGGTTTGTAGTCACGACTAAGATTCCTCACTCGCTCGCTCCGGTTCCACGAGAAACAATTTTATTGTCAGCGATTAACCCGAATCGCTCTGAGTCAGGAACCAGGTTTTTTAGTAGATAAGCTGTTGCACATTTAAACTGTGATACACGCATTGCCCTTATTTTTGATTTTACGACCCCACTTAATTATTAAT
>NZ_JAUBPS010000022.1:0-93356 GCF_036700865.1 Microcoleus sp. S13C4 | reverse complement strand
GTTCGTAATTCATATTATTAATCTAATTTTTTCTTTTATTTTACCTAGAACGAGCGCACTTTCGCAAGAGGTCTACTGAAGCGGGTATCTCTGATTATTGGATATTTAATTTATTAGAAATTTGTTTGGAATGTTACAGCGAACCTTATCAGAATTCCCAAGGCCAATTTGGTTATCGCGTCAAGAGAATTTTTCTGCCTAACGAGACAGTTGCCCTGCCTAATTTTGGGGATTTCTCCCTCGATTTATCTAAAGTATTTCCTCCTAGTTTTCTCGGCGAATAGAATTCGCTACAGAAACAAAGTCCGCCGCAGTTGACGTGGCAGGATGTAGGGTCGGGTGGACTAAAAAAACCGGGTGTCACTCAAAGAAAATAGGCTGGCAAATAGCCAGCCTAGAATCAGGAGAACTTTATTTCCAATTCGTGGAAAGTCTAGCTAAACAAACCCGAAATACCACCGACCGCTATTGCTCCAGCCAAAGCCGAAACAACCACAGAAGTCAGAGCCGTACCGAACAGCCACCAAGCAGCAGTTGCGGCGGCTTCGCGCGCATCTTCTGCTTGCTGCTTGGTCTTGTTCTTGAGCTGTTTGATGCGTTTTTTGGCTTCATTTTGCAGGCGTTCCGATCGCAATAAAACGCTGTCCCGGGCTCCTTCCATTTGGTCAACAATTCGGTGCGCGTCTGTCTCGGAAATATCGGAACGAGAACTCAGCAGGGCAACTAAAGTACCGCGATCGAACTCACCTAAACGCTCTTTAATCGCGTCAAATCCGGCCTGCGGGTCGTCAAACACTTTGCGGAAATCCCGCTTGATGCCTTCGTAGTTGAGCTCTGGTCGATCGAGCGAATTGAGGTAATCCCTAATTTTCGTGAAAATACCATCGATTGCCGACTGAAACTTGTCCTGAACCATTTGAACTTGTTCGACAATTTGGTTGCGGACAGATTCAATTTGGTCGGCAATTCTGTTAGCTTCCTCTTGCGAGATGTCTTCCCGCTGCGACAACAGTGCTACCAGAGTATCGCGGTCAAAATGTTTCAGGCGATCGCCCAAACTTTGCATCCCCGCTCCCGGCTCACTAAACAGCAACTGCAAATCGCGTTTGATGCTTTCAGGATTGAGTTCTTCCTTGTCCGTATTCCGCAAGTAATTTTCCAAACTTCCTTGGAAATCCCGGACTGTTTTTTGAGCGCGAGAAGCCAAGCGGCGGGGCGATTTCACGATGCTGCGAATCGAATCTTGCACGCGATCGATCGTCCGATTGATCTGTTCTTCGCTCAAATCTTCCCGCTGGGAAAGCAGCTTCACCAAAGTTTCGCGATCGACCTGAGAAAGTCTTTCCCGAAGTGCCAAAGCACCCTCTTTCGGACTTTCAAACAATTTGGTCAAATCCCGATTGATGCCTTCAGGATCGAGTTCTTCCAGGTTAGTATTCCGCAGGTACTCGCCAATTTTTGCAGTAACTTCCTCGTACTGCTCCTTAGCTCTATCTGCAACTATTTGCGGGGCGTGGATAATATTGTCGCGCACAGATTCGATGCGGTCGATCGCCTGATTTATCTGTTCTTCGCTGAGGTCTTGCCGCTGTGACAGCAACTGCACCAGCGTATCGCGGTCGAATTGAGACAAGCGTTCTCTCAGCGATTTAAATCCGGCTTCCGGGTCGCTTAAAAGTGTTTGAAACTCGCGCTCGATCGCTTCAGGATTGAGTTCTTCCTTATTAGTATTGCGGAGATAGTCTTCTACCTTTTGCCGCAATTCTTGCGCTTTCGATTGCGCTTGCTCTTGCAATTCTTGAGCTTTAGAAATCACGCGATCGCGCGAACTCTCCAGTCTGCCGATTAACTGATCGGCTTCCTCTGGACTGAAATCCTCCCGCTGACCGAGCAACTGCACCAAGGTATCGCGGTTAAACTGAGACAGGCGATCGCGCAAAGCCTCGAAACCAGCATCCCGATCTTCCAAAAGCGCTTGGAAATCCCGCTCAATACCTTCAGGATTCAATTCTTCCTTGCCAGTTGATCGCAAATAATTCTCAATCCGGCTCCGCAAATCTTGAGACTGTTCTTCACCAGCAGCAGCTTGCACAATTTCCAACACTTCTTGTCGGACACCTTCAAGCTGTTCGGCAATTTCCGTCACCTGTTCAGGAGCAAACCCCTCGCGGCGGCCCAGAATCCCTACAAAATAATCGGGATTAAACTGCTCTAACTGGCGCAAAACAGCTCCCGGAGAAGCTTCCGGGTCGTAAATCACATCCCTAAATTCCTGCTTGATTGTCTCCCGGTTGAGATGCCAAGGTTGGGTATTCAGCAAGTAGTTTTCCACATCAGCCTTACCTGTATTGAAAGGCAGCGCAGGCACTTTGTCACCCACCTTAGAAGCCAAAGATTTAGCTTGTTCCGTCCCTTTGGCTGTCAGTTGCTGCAACTGACCAGAGATTTTTTCAACATCCAAATCAGACAAATCCGTCCGCGACAAAACAGTGCCCACAAGAGCTTCCACACCCAACTGCATCGCTCGCTTCATGCCGCTGCTGGATTCCGATTTGTTTTCCCTACTTTCCAGAATTTGAGACAGCTTGGCGTTGAGTTCGTCAGACTTCAGCAAATCTGGAGCCGCAAACTTGAGAAAATCCACCAACTCCAAATTCGGGTCTTTTTGCTCTTGCTGCTTGCCGAATGTTTGCTTCCAAACGCCTTCGAGTTGGTCGGCAACTTGAGTTATTTCCTCTTGAGAAAAGTCTGTGCGACTCTTAATTAAATCCACAAAAGTCTGGCGGTTAACATTCTTCAGAACGTCGCTTCCCGCAAGAGATTTGATATCTGCATCGCCCAGCAACTTTTCAAATTGACCGCGAATTTCTTTAACATCTAGTTTCGGTAACTGCAAAGCACCCACATAATCTTGCAGTGTTTCGCGAATGCTATCGGGGTCTACCGCCGAACTCAATTCGCGGCGGACAGCGGCAACAGATGCCTCTACAGTATTCACCATTTGGTCGCTAGCCATCTTCCCGCCGATCGCTGCACCAGCAGTACCCATGACGCCTTGAACGCCTGAAAAAGCAGTTTTTATCAAGGAACCGATCATAGAACCGACGGCGCTAGAACCGAGCCATACAAGGGTTAAAAAGTACGCTGCCCAGATGACCACACCAATAATTGCCGCTCCATCTACGCTGGCAATTGAAGTTAGTTTTACCGCCAGAAAACAAGCCAAAAATAAAGCTAGGTTAACTGTGACTAAAATCCAACCTCCGACTAAACCTTCGATTTTCCGAACTTTAGTGCCTAAACTTTCGGACTCATCATCGTCATCGTCGGCTAAAGCCTCGTCCCAATTTGAGATTTTGGCGGCGATCGAGAAATTTGTTAACAGGAATTGGAAGCCGAAAGCCATGATGACTCCGGCGATTAATGCCACGAAAAACTGAGGGCTTAAAAACATCAGACCTCCGATATCGGGGTGATTAAATGGCACATCTATTTCTACTGGCATTTCTACTGGCATTTGACCCCTATTGAGTTGGGGAGTGTACAGCGACATTAATAACTCGCTTTGAAACATAATTTACCTCCTTAATTTTTATGCCTAACTCGGCATAGCGAAAATTGCCCCCAACTTTTTTCTAGGGGTGTTTGTAATCTTTAGATGAGGTTTTGTTTTGGTTCGGCTTTATCTTACGGAAGCCTTATTAGTGACATTGGGATGAGTGGTAACTCAGTTCTATAGTGATCTCATCCTTACTGCTTATTATGGCTCTGGAAGCTAAAAAATAAATCCGTCTAAAGTCAGAAATTACTTTTTAAGGGATTGGTAGCAGCAGAGTTCGCATAAAACGGGCAAGTTTGAGGCGGGGGCAATCCCCACCAATTATCAATAGTAGTAAAGTGCGATGTGATGCACTCTACATATCGTAGAGTGCGCTACCGAGTTAGGATTCCGTTGGATTTTCAGGCTCAAAACGAGCGAGTAATTGCGATCGATTGAGCTGCATAATCAGTCGTTGGCGAGGGAGGGTTTCTAAATCTAATTACAGGCAATTCAACAAACATGATATCGGGTGCGCCGCAGCCTAGGCTACGAATTTTTTCCACAGCATTTACCCTCACAGTTGCGAATGCTGCGAATACAGCCGTACTGCTCGAAACGTTGACTGTGTTTGCGAACAGTAGGATAGGCTAGTAAATATAAAGGAATTCCGATTATTTTGTAAAGCAATCGACCAGCAGCATGAACAATATCCCAAATTTCACTTAAATTAGGTTCTCGAACAAATTCTCCTATTTCATCTTTTAAGGCAAGCCACTGAGATTGCACAGTAAAAGAGTGACAATCATCAAAGACTGCCATACCTTTTTCGTAGTTTTGCCAAATTTTATTCATATATTTAATCAAATCGGGCTTAGTTCTGATAATATCAGAAGTTGATCTAAAATTACAATCATCCGGTATTTTAAGGAAATTAGCTATGCGACTCTCTCAAATGCTTTTTGTCACCCTGCGGGAAGACCCAGCAGAAGCAGAAATTCCCAGCCACAAACTATTACTGCGTGCGGGATATATCCGGCGCATCGGCAGCGGAATTTACGCTTATCTGCCCTTAATGTGGCGTGTACTCAAAAAAGTCTCCCAAATTGTGCGCGAAGAAATGGACGCTACCGGCGCTCAAGAATGTCTCCTCCCGCAATTGCAACCGGCCGATTTGTGGCGGGAATCCGGTCGCTGGGACACCTACACTCAAGCTGAAGGTATTATGTTTGCCATGACAGACAGGCAGCAGCGAGAATTGGGACTGGGGCCAACGCACGAAGAAGTAATTACTACAATTGCTAAAGATATGATTCGTTCCTATCGGCAATTGCCTTTACATCTTTATCAAATCCAAACTAAGTTTCGCGATGAAATCCGCCCGCGTTTTGGGTTGATGCGCGGTCGCGAATTTATTATGAAAGATGGCTATTCTTTCCATACAAACGAAGAAAGTCTGAAAAAAACTTATCAGGATATGGCTCAAGCTTACAGCAATATGCTGCGCCGATCTGGCTTGCAATTCCGAGCAGTAGATGCTGATTCGGGAGCAATTGGCGGTTCGGGTTCTCAAGAGTTTATGGTGCTGGCTGAAGCGGGAGAAGATGAAGTTCTTTATACTGAAGATGGTCAGTATGCAGCTAATGTGGAAAAGGCTGTATCGATGCCGGCTGATTTAGAACCGTCGCCCTTTGCAAGTTTTGAAAAGCGGGAAACGCCGGGAACTGAAACAATTGATAAACTTTGCAAATTTTTGAAATGTTCTCCGACGCAAGTTGTCAAAAATGTGCTTTACCAAGCTGTTTACGACAATGGCATCACAGTCTTGGTATTGGTAAGCATTCGCGGCGACCAAGATGTGAATCAGGTAAAGTTGCTGAATGAATTGACGAAGTTAGCGGGCAATTATCAAGCTAAAACTGTTTTATTTTTGACTGTTCCAGATGCGGAAGCTCAGCGGAAATGGGCTGCTAAATCTTTACCTCTCGGTTATATGGCTCCCGATGTTGCTGATGATTATATCGCTGGGAGCAAGGAGGTAAACTCTAAGTTTTTGCGTTTGGTAGATCGCACTGCTGTTGACCTGACAAACTTTGTCACCGGTTCAAACGAATCAGGATACCACGTTGTCGGGGCCAATTGGAACAAAGAATTTCCGCTACCAGCAACGGTTGTAGGTGTCAGAACAGCCAAAAAGGGCGATCGGGCCGTGCACAACCCCGAACAAACCTTGCAAAGCGCCAGAGGCATCGAAGTCGGCCACATCTTCCAATTAGGAACCAAATACTCCCAAGCAATGGGCGCCACCTACACCAGCGAACAAGGCGAAGAAATGCCCTTTGTTATGGGCTGCTACGGCGTCGGCGTGTCGCGGCTAGCTCAATCTGCCGTAGAACAATCCTACGACAAAGACGGGATAATTTGGCCAGTGGCGATCGCCCCGTATCACGCCATCATTAGCATCCCCAATATTTCCGACGCCCAACAAGTAGAAGTCGCCGAAAAACTCTATGCCGAACTCAACCAATCTGGCATTGAAACCTTACTCGATGACCGTGACGAACGAGCAGGAGTTAAATTCAAAGATGCTGATTTAATCGGCATTCCCTATCGCATTGTTCCGGGTCGTTCGCTGAAAGCAGGCAAAGTTGAAGTCGTGGAAAGAGCAACTCACAAATCACAGGAAATTCTTGTTGATGAAGTAAATTCTACTTTAAAACAGTGGATTGAAGCCGCCATCAACTAAGCCTTTTTCACCAGTAAGGTGCGCGCACCGCGCACCTACATTTAGGCTCGCAAGGTGCGCGGTGTACACCCTACATTAGCTCCCCTCTTGGGAGCATCTCAATGAAAGCACCCAGCTAGAAATTGGAGACAGGAGGCAGGATGCAGGAGGAAAGTGGAAGAAAGAAGGAGCCAGAAGAAGTGTTTTTACAAATATGAGATGCTCCCCCCCTCTTCCTTCTTCCCTCTTCCTTCTTCCCTCTTCCCTCTTCCTTCTTCCTTCTTCCCTCTTCCCTCTTCCCTCTTCCTTCTTCCTTCTTCCCTCTTCCTTCTTCCTTATTCCTTCTTCCTTCTGATGTGAAATTCCCTAAAACTTAACACTCGATATGAATCTGAATTTAAATCAGTTTCTTCGATTCCCTCAATCCCGAATTGGGCGGTACTTAGCCCAAGTAACTGTCGTTGCGGTCGCTTACGCCGTGGGGGCGAGGCTAGCAATTTCAATTCAAGGTGTTAGTCCCTTCGCTTCCTCGGTGTGGCCACCCGCAGGAATTGCACAAGCCGGACTTTTATTGTTTGGGAGTAAAGTCTGGCCTGCCATTGTTTTGGGTACATTTTTGCTCAATTTGGTTAACCCAAGTGAACAGATATTTGCACTTTGGCTGGGAGGAAACGCCGGGGCAATTCTGCAAGCGGTTTTTGCAGTAACTGCCCTGAGCTGGTTCCGATTTCGTCCCTCTCTCGAACGTTTGAAAGATGTAATTAATTTAATCTTGTTTGGCGGTCTAATTGCTACTCAAATCAGTTGCACTATTGGCGCATTTTCTCTGTATTTAGCGGGCAAAATAGAGTGGAGCGAGTATTGGTCTGCTCGATGGAATTGGTGGTTAGGAGATACCATGGGAGTTTTAATTATAACTCCCTTAATTTTAATATTTATTCGTCCTCAAGTAACCGCAAATCGTTTAAAAATACAAACAGAAACCAAGAAAGCTTATTTAATTGAGAGAGGAGTATGGTTAATATTATTGATCGGGGTGAGCTGGCTGGTATTTGAGTCGAAACATGAAGCTTCGATTTCTCGTTATCCCCTGGAATATTTACCGTTTCCTTTGATCATGTGGGCTGCGCTTCAATTCGGTCAGCGAGCCGCTGTCCTAGCATCGTTTATTGTCTCAATCATCGCCATTTTTGGCAGTTCTCATGGAGGGGGGCCCTTCACAGCCAAAGCCGAAAATATTAATCAGGCTATCTTATTTTTGCAAGCTTTTATGGGTGTAATTACGATTACCTCGCTGTTATTGGCAGCAACAGTCGCTG
Organism: Microcoleus sp. S13C4; assembly: GCF_036700865.1. Classification (NCBI taxonomy): domain Bacteria; kingdom Bacillati; phylum Cyanobacteriota; class Cyanophyceae; order Oscillatoriales; family Microcoleaceae; genus Microcoleus; species Microcoleus sp. S13C4. The sequence continues at coordinate 85,774 of NZ_JAUBPS010000022.1, read as the reverse complement.
AACGTACATCAGCGGAGTATTCTTTACGAGAGAGCGAAATTAAATATCGAGAATTGGTGGAAAATGCTAACAGCATTATTCTGAAACTGGATGCTGAGGGTCATATTACTTTTTTTAACGAATTCGCCGAAAATTTCTTTGGTTACAAGGAGGAAGAAATTCTTGGAAAAAATGCCTTGGGAACCATTATTCCACAGACGGACATCGCAGGGAATAACTTAGAGTTGGTCTATGGTCAAATTTTACAAAATCCCGATCGCTTTACCAGCTATGAAAATGAAAATATCCGGCGCAGTGGCGATCGGGTTTGGGTATCTTGGGCAAATAAACCGCTGGTTGATTCCGCGGGCAAACTTTTGGGCATCCTCTGCATCGGCACAGATATCACCGATCGCCGAAAAGCTGAAATAGCGTTGCAAAAGCTCAATGAAAAGCTGGAAATCCGAGTAGAAGAGCGGACGAATGCCCTGAAACAAAGCGAACTTCAGCTACAGAAACAGAAAGCGGCATTAATTGATTTAGCCAAAAATAAAGCGCTGAATCAAGGCGACTTAACAAAGGCGCTTCAAGAAATAACTGAAACTGCTAGCCGTACTCTGGAAGTTGCCCGATCGAGCGTCTGGCTGTACGATCGTACTAAATCCAAGATGGAGTGCCTGGATTTGTTCGATCGCACTCTCAACCAGCACTCACACGGCTTGGAATTAGCAGCAGCAGACTATCCTGCCTATTTTCAAGCACTGGGAGAAGAACGCGCAATTGCTGCCTTTGACGCACAACAAGATTTTAGAACTAGAGAATTTGCGGAATCTTACCTAGTTCCCTTCGGCATCACTTCCATGCTAGATACGCCGATTCAAATAGGCGGTGAAACAGCAGGAGTTATTTGTTTGGAACACGTAGGAACTCCCCGTTATTGGACTATTGAAGAACAAAGTTTTGCTGTTTCTCTAGGGGACTCTGTAACTTTCGCCGTAGAAGCGCGACAACGCCAGCGGGCTGAAGAAGCGCTGCGGCAAGCTGAAGAAAAATACCGCAGCATCTTTGAAAATGCGATAGTCGGCATTTTTCAAACTACCCCAGATGGGGAATATCTCAGCGCCAATCCTGCTTTGCTTCGCATTTACGGTTACAGTTCGGGCGAGGAATTGGTCGGCACATTAACTGATATTAGCCAACAACTTTATGTTGACACCGATCGCCGCGCCGAAGTTGTCCGCTTAATAGAAGAACAAGGCAAAGTATCGGATTTTGAATCTCAAATTTACCGCCGAGATGGCAGCGTAATTTGGATTTCGGAAAATACTTATACCGTGCGCGATTCCTACGGAAATTTGCTTTATTACGAAGGTACTGTTCAAGATATCACAACTCGTAAACTAGCTGAGGCAGCTTTGCGCTTAGAACAAGAAAAATCCGATCGTCTCCTGTTAAACGTTTTACCACAACCCATTGCCGACCGATTAAAACAAGACCAAAGCATCATCGCCGATACTTTTGCCGAAGTCACAGTATTGTTTGCAGATATAGTCGGTTTTACCCAAATTAGTTCCCAGATTTCTCCGCCCCAATTAGTTTCCTTGCTTAACGACATTTTTTCCACATTCGATCGCCTAGCAGAAAAGCACGGATTGGAAAAAATTAAGACGATTGGCGACGCTTACATGGTAGTTGGAGGGCTGCCGATGCCGCGCAGCGATCATGCAGAGGCGATCGCCCAAATGGCCCTGGATATGCAGCAGGCAATTATTGACTTCAGCAATACCCACAGCCAAGATTTCAGCATCAGAATCGGCATCAACAGCGGCCCGGTTGTCGCCGGAGTCATCGGCATTAAAAAATTTATTTACGATTTGTGGGGAGACACAGTTAACACCGCTTCCCGCATGGAATCTCACGGCAAGCCAGGGAGTATTCAGGTAACAGAGACAACTTATCAGCAGTTGCGAGAAAAGTATTCCTTTGAAAACCGCGGCGCGATCGAAGTTAAAGGCAAAGGCCAGATGACTACTTATTTACTGAAATGCCGAAAATAGCTTTAGTAAAAGTTTTTCTCTAAAAGTAAGGGCGATCGCACACATGAAAGTGCGATCGCCCTTACTTTTAATTTAGCCAAGTTTTTTAAAGCTTGTACAGGTTAATTCCAGCTTCCTTCGCCATGATTTCCAAACCCTTGTGTTGCAAGGTTTTAATGGCCTTCGTAGAAAGGTGCAATCTTACCCAGCGCTTCTCCTGCGGCCACCAAACCCGTTTCCACTGCAAATTTGCGTCTTGCAATTTGTGAGTGCGGTGGTGCGAGTGAGAAACCGCAAAACCGTTATTCGCCTTCTTCCCCGTTAGCTGACATTTCCGTGACATATTGCCCTCCAGATTACCGTTTTTTTGCGTGCAGCATTTCATTATACCCGAAGGAAGAAGGAAGAACGAAGAACGAAGAAGGCTTCACTTATCCCTTTACCCATAGAAATAGACTCTTGCCTCCCCCCTTAGCAAGGGGGGGTTGGGGGGTAATTACATTGCACGTTCAGTCAATTTTGTCAACACTTGATTCGATCGCTCGACAAAATCCTTCATCCCTTCAGCGTCGAAACCCTTCTGGGCCATCAAAGCCAAGTCGTAAACGTGGTGACAAATCATACTCGCCAACTGACTTGACGGAGACTCCCCGCCGCCTTGAATAATCGCACCCTGACTCAAACTAGCCAGATTTTGAATCAGCGGGTGAGACGTATTCACCAACAAAACGTGTTCTTCGGGGAATTCCGCTGCTTGCTGCTGCAAAAGCGCCGTCATGTCGCGCATCCGGCGCAAAGCTTCTGGCAAAAGTACGATCGCAGGTGGCGTCCCCTCCGCAGAGTCAGACTTCAAAGCTTCAGTGCGGATGTTCACTTTTGGCTTATTAAGAGCTTTTTGGAACATTTCTTTAACTTGTTCGCTGCGAGTTTTATTCGTCGCCGGATCGACAATTTCCGCTTCTTTCTCTTTGTCAATTAGCGTTTCGTCGATGTCGGAATCAACCCGTGAGAATTTGACATCTGAGTATTCTCGTTCCAAGAAGCTGATAAAGTGCGTGTCGATGAAAGAATCCATAAACAGCACTTCTAAACCTTGGCTTTTGTGCATAGCAACGTAAGTTGCTTGAGACGCAGGTTCCGTACAATAAAACACGCGATTTTCGTGACGTTTTTGATTGCGTTCCAAATACTCTTTTAGAGTCGTGTAAGGCTGCGTGGAACTAGAATTTTCCGACTTCGGAGTGACATCTTGCCACAGATCTCCTTCCTCAGTTTGCACCTGAACTTCGGGCGTTACAGTTTCTGGCTTCTCGGCTGTTGGTTCGTAGGTGCTGCGGTAGATTAAGATATCTTCGACTTGCTTTTTGAACTTGTCATCGTTGAGAGTTCCAAACTTGACAAAAGTGCCGATATCTTGCCAGCAGCGGATGTATTCGTTACGGTCGTCGCGGTAAAGTTCTTTCAGGCGATCGCCCACTTTTTTCGCAATATAATCAGCGATTCTCCGCACAGTACGATTGCTTTGCAAAGAACTGCGAGAAACGTTCAGCGGAATGTCGGTACTGTCAATGACGCCCCGCAGTGGCATCAAGAATTTCGGGATAATTTCTTCGCAGTGGTCGCTGACAAAAACCTGATTGCAGAATAGCTTAATATTGCCTTGCGTAACATCGACATCCGGCCGCAGTTTGGGAAAGAAAAGAATCCCGTTGACAATGAAAGGATAATCTGTATTCAGGTGTACCCACAGCAGAGGCTCGTCTTGGAACGGGTAAAGGTAGCGGTAGAGTTCCAAGTAATCTTCTTTTTGCAAATTGCTGGCTGATTCCCGCCAAATTGCTTTGTGCTTGTTGAGTTCCTCTCCCTCAAATTTGATGGGAACGGGCATGAAATCGCAGTAAGTTTTGATTAACTGCTTAATGCGACTGGGTTCTACATATTCTTGTTCTTCGTCTTGGAGGGTAAGAGTAATAGTAGTGCCGCGTTCCGTGCGGGTTGATTCTGATAGTTCAAAGGCGGGAGAACCGTCACAATGCCAGTGTACTGCTTGCGCGCCTTCTTGGTAAGAAAGGGTGTCTATGTCTACTTTCTGAGCGACCATGAAAGAAGAGTAGAAACCGAGACCGAAGTGACCAATGATTGCGTCGTCGCCGCTGCCTTGATATTTTTGAATAAATTCTTCTGCGCTGGAGAAAGCGACTTGATTGATGTATTTTTTTACTTCGTCGGCGGTCATGCCGATGCCGTTGTCGGTAATTGAGAGTGTTTTGTTTTCTTTGTCGATCGCTATGTTGATTTGCGGTTCGCCCATGTCGCCGCTGTATTCGCCGGAACGAGAAACCATTTTGAGTTTGGCAATGGCATCGACGGCGTTAGAAATTAGTTCCCGCAAGAAGACTTCGTGGTCGGTGTATAGCGACTTCTTGATAATCGGGAAAATATTTTCGGTATGGATTGAGATTGTTCCCTGTTCTAAAACTGTCATAATTTTTCTCTCTGATGACTGCTAATTGCTTAGAAATAGCTATTTAATGATTTTCGGCGATCGCGCTATCTTCTGCAAAAGGGATTACCCTAAAAAGACGATTCGGTTTCCCTCACATAGTAACTCACAAAGGCAGCCGCAGGAGAAAGGTGCTGCCGGAACCCAATTCGCTGCGGGCGCTGAGGCTGCCGCGGTGTGCCCGGGCTATGGTTTGGGCGATCGCCAATCCCAGTCCCGAACCGCCGGTATTGCGCGATCGATCGCTGTTGACTCGGTAAAATCGATCGAATATTCGCGCTAAATCTGCCACCGCCATCCCAATACCCGTATCTTGAACCTGAACGATCGCCTCCTGGTGACTGCAATCTAAAATAACTGTTACTTTCCCGCCCGCCGGAGTGTATTGAATGGCATTAACAATTAAATTAGCAACTAAGCGATAAAGTTGGTCGGAATTGCCGACAACATTTAATTGCTGCTGTACGCGGATTTCGGATGTTAGCGCTATTTGAGAAGCGATCGCCATTGCGGCCAATTCCTCGACTAAATCGCTAACAATGTCATTCAAACAACACAATTGAGCGCGAGAGGGTAGCGCTTGATTATCCATGCGGGCCAGCAGCAGCAAATCCGCAACTAACTGAGTCAGTCGTCGGTTTTGGCGATCGATAGTCCGCAAAGTCTCCCGCGCTTCTTTTTCATCTAATTGAGGCGTTAACAGCGCCGATTCTACTGTCGCCTGCGAAGCCGCTAAAGGCGTCCGCAATTCGTGGGCGGCATCCGCTGTAAACTGTTGAATTTGTCGGTAGGAAGAGTAAATCGGTTTCATTGCCAATCCTGCCAGCCACCAACTAGAAAATCCTACCAAAATTAACGCTGTCGGCAATCCCAATTTCAAAACCAATTTCACTGTACTGAGATAACTGTTGAAGTCTTGCAAACTCCGCCCCACTTGAAAATATCCCCAATCTTTCTGCGTCTGAGTGTGCAGCGATACAGAAATTTGATGATAAATATTGCCTTTTTTGTCCGTGATTGTTTGCCAGTGTTTGGAGTTAAATTGTTGAGGTAATTCTGCTGGATAAGCGCCCGCAGTTGCAATCAATTTTCCGGAATAATTAAATAAACGGGTATAGTAATAGCTTTGGTTAATAGCACTTAAAATATGGCGCTCTGGCAACTGTTCTTTAATGCCGTTAACTCCAATTACGCGGAGGTTCGGCAAAAGTTCCTTGACGATTGGTTCCAAGCGTCCTGGCTGCTGCAATTTGAGTTCTAGGCTGTCGTGCAGCGTCCCGGCTACCGATTCTAATTCCCGGTCTATGGCTACCCAGTGAGCGTGGGCGATCGCCTTATATACGCCCAATCCCAACAAGCTTAAAATCAAACCCATTACAGCCGCATAGGAAATGGCTAATTGCCAGCGAGTTCGGTTAAATAGTTTATTTTGATTCACCTTTCATATCTTGCTAGTAATTGGTAATTGGTAATTAGTTGAAGATGATATTTTTTTATTTACCGCAGAGAACGCAGAGGAGGAGGAAAAAAGAAAGAATAAGCTTAAATAATCAGGTTTCTGACCCGGTGCCTAATTCCTATTAAAATAAAAGTTTACCGCTAAATAATACATTCTTTATATTTGACTGTCATGCCAAATCCTCATGTTTTAGGAGTTCTGCATATTCACTTATTCCGAGTTCCGCAAGTTGTCGGTCTTCTTCGGCAAATTCGCCCTAGAGTGCAGCTAAGTTAGTTTCATCGATTGCTGAAATAGTAACTAATCTGGCACAGAATTTTAGGAAGGTAATAAATTCAAATACTTGTTTGAGTTGTTATATATCGAGATTTTCTAACTCTTGTTGGATTAAATCTTTCATAGCAGTCATTTTTACGATCGAGTTTTATATATTATAGCCAGATACTGGAAACGAGATATAATCCGCCCGCCGTTGCCCCTACAGCTTTAATTTCTCATCCGGTATCCTACGCCGTGAACGGTTTCAATTAAATTCGTGCCGCCAACTGATTCAAGTTTGCGCCGTAGCAAACGCACTTGAGCTGCTACCACATTGCTAAAGGTATCTGCACTCGCCTCCCATAGCTGATTCCGAATTTGGTCAGTTGTGATAATTTGGTTGGGATGTTTCATAAAGTATTCTAGCAGTTGAAACTCTTTGTTTGTTAGAGAAATTATCTGGCTGTTACCACTTCGATCGAGATGGCACACAGTTCGAGTTCCGCAGTCCAAAACCAGATTTCCTACCTGTAGCTGTTGCGGTTGAATTTGGGGCGATCGCCTTTGCAAAGCCCGCAATCTTGCTAACAGTTCCGCCATGCCAAACGGCTTGACTAAATAATCGTCAGCCCCGGCATCTAGTCCCGCAACTTTATCTTCCATTCGGTCTTTGGCGGTTAGCATCAAGACGGGCAGGGCGCTATTTTTAGCACGCAATCTCCGCAGCAGTTCCAATCCTGACAATCCTGGTAGCAACCAGTCAAAAATAGCCAGGTTATATTGCATCCAGTGACTGTCTAAATATTGCCAAGCTTCACTGCCATCCAAAGCCCAATCAACTATATATTTTTCCTGCTTTAAAGTGCGCTCGATCGCTTTTCCTAAATCGGGCTCGTCTTCAACTAGCAAAACTCTCATAACACTAATTTACAGCGCTAAATCTCTATACATTGTTAGCCGCCGACAGCGCCAACCCCCAGCATCTAAGTTGGCACACTTAGATGAAATCAGCATGAAATCTTCTGAGTTTGCGGAAGAAAAAGATTATAGTTGACAATTATTGACAACAAGCGGGAAATGTCTTATACTCAAATGCGACCAAAGTTTTGAGAATTATTTTCAAGAAAAATGGCAGACTTATCCGATCGTTCCGTCATTAAAATGGCGGGGCGCTTGAGTCGCCGTCAACTCCTACAGCTAGGAATAGCCAGTGCTGGGGTAGCGGGCGGCGCGATCGCATTGCAAAATTTCACCCAAAAACGACCGGCAGCCGCGAGAATACCGCCAATGCCCGCCGATGCAGTCGCATCTAGCAACATCAACCCGATGCAGATTGCGCGGGATTTTGATTACGGCACGGTGACGCGCGAAAATGGACGCACGGTTCGGGAATTTCGCCTGGAAGCTAATACTTCGATCGTCCAACTTAACAGTGCCGTCACTTTCAACACCTGGAACGTCAACAATCGCGTGCCCGGGCCGACATTGAGGGCAACTCAGGGCGATCGTATCCGCGTCATCTTTTCTAACAAAGGTGGACATTCTCACTCGCTGCACTTTCACGGAATTCATACCAGCGAAATGGATGGCGTTAAACCTGTGAGAAACGGTTCGGTATTTATTTATGAATTTGATGCCAATCCTTACGGAGTGCATCTATATCACTGCCATATTGCTCCCGTAACACGCCATATCGGTAAAGGACTATATGGAATGTTCATTGTCGATCCGCCAAAACCCCGTCCTCCCGCCGATGAAATCATGTTAATCATGGCGGGATATGACGTAAACGAGGACGAAAAAAACGAACTTTACGCTTTTAACGGGTTGCCCAACTATTACATGAAAAACCCTATCTCTATCTATAAAAATCAGCTAGTTCGGCTCTACGTCCTCAACCTAATTGAGTACGAAGCAGCAGTAACCTTCCACTTGCACGGTAATTTTTTTGACGTATATCGCACGGGAATGACTTTAACTCCCAGTGAAAAAACTGATGTCATCACAATGGGAGTAGCTGAAAGACATATCTTAGAATTTACTTACGGCTACCCTGGAAAATATATGTTTCATCCCCATCAAGATGCGATCGCCGAAGCTGGCTGCATGGGTGTATTTGAAGTCATCACTTAAACCCAATCCTGCTACTACGGTGCGCCGATTCAAATAAAGAAACTATGAAATTATTTGACAAGCTCGATCGCACATAGGTAGAATAAATAGCTCACAAATTGAGAATTATTCTTAATAAGTTGTGAGTCCAAATGCACATAAAGTAAAAATTAGCAACTGCCATGTTACCATCCTTTCGCTTATTACCGACCGCCACGGCTACAGCCATCCTCGTTGCTCTGACCGGTTGCGTTTCCCCCACAGCCAGCAACACCAGCAGCACCGCCTCACCCGTTGCCACAGCCAGTCCCCCATCCACAAGCGGTCACAGCATGAACCACGGCGGCAAAGGCGGCATCAACATCAATACTGCCATTCTTTCAGAGTTAGATAAACTCGAAGCCAAGTTAGGAGTACCGGCACTTTCTAACAAAATTCAAGCCAGCCGCCCTTACGGAAAAGTCGAAGAATTGGTTTCAAAAAATGTCATTACTCAAGCCCAATTCGACGAAATAAAAGACTTGGTAACTATTGAAGATGTGGTGCTGACAGGGGAAGCCAAAGATGTAGACTTCATGACTAAAATGGGATTGATGAAAGGGCATCTTTTCGTAGCCAAAGAACTCTTGGATCAAGGCAAACCAGACCAGGCAGAACCTCACATCGGGCATCCAGTCGAAGAAATTTATGCCGATGTGGAAGATCAGCTAAACGATCGTAAAATTACTGAATTTAAGACTACTTTAATTAAATTGCAGGATTTAGTTAAAGCGGGTGCAAAAGATCCGGCTCAAGTGAATGCGGAATTCGACACATCCATGCAAGCAGTTGACGGAGCAATTGCCGCCCTTCCCGAAGCCCAGCGAAAAGATCCGAAATTCGTACTGCAAGTGATTAACGGCTTGCTGGATACAGCTAATTCCGAATACGGAGCGGCAGTTGCTAACGGCAAAATTTCCGCAATTATTGAATATCAAGATTCGCGGGGTTTCGTCATGTACGCGGAAAGCCTGTACAAAGATATCGCCGAGCAAGTGGCTAAAACCAGCCCCGAAATCGATAAAGCAATTGTTGCAAACATGACCGAACTGAAGACAAATTGGCCAACGGCGATCGCACCCCCCGCCCCCGTAAAAACCACCGAACAAGTCAGCCAGCTCGTTAAAACTATCGAAAGCGACAGCCAAAAAGTTCTCAAACCAGCATCCTAAAAATCTCCCTCTCATCGTCGGCGGTAATTGGTAAATAATCTGCCAATTACCTCGCTCCTTAACTACTCCCATTCCTACCATAAAAAAATGAATTTTGGCGAAGCATTGCCCACATTTGTAATTACTCTGCGCGAAGGAGTCGAAGCCGCCTTAGTTGTCGGAATCGTTCTCGCTTGTCTCAAAAAATCAGGACAAAGTTATTTAAGTCCTTGGGTTTTCGGCGGTGTTGGCGTTGGACTTATCGCCAGCGCTTTGATAGGTATACTGTTCGGTTGGACTATTCAAATTTTATCCGCATCCAATCAGCCTTTTGCACCGATTATGGAGTCGCTGCTAGAGGGAATCTTTGGGCTGATAGCGATCGCAATGCTGAGCTGGATGCTGATTTGGATGACAAAACAAGCGCGATTTATGAAAGCCGAAGTTGAAGGCGCTGTGAGTGCGGCCTTAACGCAAAACTCTCATGCTGGTTGGGGCGTATTTAGTTTAGTTTTTATTGCCGTTTTGCGCGAAGGGTTTGAAACTGTTTTGTTTGTCGTCGCCAAGTTTCAACAAGGCATTATTCCGGCGATCGGCGCTTTGGGAGGAATACTTTCAGCAGCCGGACTTGGTGTGCTGCTGTTTAAATGGGGAGTCAAAATTAATATCCGCCTGTTTTTCAAATATATGGGCATTTTATTGCTCTTTATTGTAGCGGGTTTAGTGGTATCTACTTTGGGTATTTTTGACAGCGCTATGAATATTTTATCGCAAACAAATCGCGAATCAGCAGCACTGTGTTTCTATTACGAAAGATTTACTAAAATCCACTCTTGCATTCTCGGGCCGATGGTCTGGAATACCTCGCAACTGCTTCCCGAAGAAAAGTTTCCAGGTTTGTTGTTGAGTGCGCTGTTTGGCTACACGGATAAGCTCTATGTCGTGCAGGCGATGGCTTATTTCGTCTTTTTAATTACCGTCGGCGGCATCTACCTCCAAAGTTTGGCAGGTCGAGTGTTTTTCCCATTGAAAAAAACACAGGTAATGAAATAGGAAATTAAGTGCGATCGAAACGCGATCGGCTTTTTAGTGGAAATGCAGGAGGCAGTTGTTTGTTGCTAATAACTAATGCGCCCATAAGTGAGAGCGCATTAGGAAATCAGCTATCTATTGATTGAAGGTAAAACGACCGTCAACTTTTTCTCCGTTAATATCCGCAGTAACTTTCACGGGATAACTTCCTGCATCTTTGCCGGGAAACACCACAGCGTAATGTTTGCCCTCAGCATCATACTTGAGAGCTAGGGTTTGCTGCTTTCCATTCGGCAACTGCACTTGAGCTGTCATTTTGGCGTTAGGAACTGGTTCCTTTTTCTCCCCTTTTTGCAAAAAAACATCTAAATGAGTTCCGGTAGCTTCTTTTTCAGGTACAAACTCTAAATAGTAAGCTCCAGACTTTACAACTTGCCCCCCTTTAGTTGCTGTTGCAGGAGCAGTGGCGGGAGCCGAAGACGCAGGTTGAGAGGCGACAGGAGGGGATGCTGGAGTGGTATTCGGCTCGCTTGCTTGGTCGCCTTTACTGCAAGCTCCCAAAAACAGTAATCCGACACTACCTAGAATAACTAAGCTAGACTTGAGCGATTTCATTGGTTTGACTCCTTGCTGACGGACAATAATTAGAAAATATCACACATTAAGTACCTTACCGTCTTCAATAACTGGCTGAGGTTTTTGAGGTCGTAAAAATGTCCCAAATTGAGCATACAAAGCTGGCAAAACTAACAGAGTTAGTGCTGTAGAAGTAAATAAACCTCCTAAAACTACTACTGACAGCGGTTGGAGGATTTCCTTGCCCGCCCCGCCTTCAAATACTAAAGGTGCTAAACCTAAAGCTGATGTTAAAGCGGTCATCAGGATGGCGTTGAGCCGTTCCATCGAGCCTTTAACAATAGCTTCCTTAAAAGGCATTCCCTCGGCAAATTTAGTGTTGTAGTTGTCTACTAAAAGCAAGCCGTTACGGGTAGCAACCCCGAATAATGTGACAAAGCCTACCAGAGAAGCTACAGAGATGATGCCGCCAGTCAAAGCTACCGCAATGACTCCTCCCACTAATCCGATCGGCAAATTAATCATAATCATAGCAGTTGAAGCGATAGACTTGACCGACAAGTACATCAATAATGTAATTACCAAAAAGGCGATCGCACTAAATATCATAATATTTTGCGAAGCTCTTTGCTCGGCTTCAAATTGACCGCCGTACTGGATAAAATATCCAAAAGGCAACTGCACCTCTCGTTTGACTTTAGCTTGAATTTCATTCACAACCGATCGCAAATCCCTACCTTTAGCATTAGCCGCCGCCACAATCAAGCGAGAAACATTCTCACGGTTAATCGTATTGGGACCCGTACCGTATTTGACAGTAGCAACTTGGGCGAGGGGGATTTTGTTGCCACTTGGAGTATCAACCAGCAAATTCTGAATAGTTTCTAAGTTATTTCGGGCTTCAGGCTGCAACCAAACAACTAAGTCAAAAGTTTGCTGCACCTCCAAAACTTGAGAAACAACTTTGCCGTTCAAAGCTGTTTCAATAATTTCTGAAAGCTCTCCGATTTTCAAACCGTATCTACCCGCAGCTTGGCGGTTAAACTTAATTTGAATTTGTTGCACGGGAACCTGGGGTTCTAGTTGCAAATCCACAATTCCTTCAACTGTTTTCATTTGCTCTTCAACTTTTGCACCGATGCTGCGAAGTTGATCCAGATCCGGGCCAAAGATTTTGACAGCAATCTGACTCCTTACACCAGATAAAACCTCATCCATCCGGTGAGAAATAAAACCGCCGATATTTGGTGCAACTCCCGGCAATCTAGCAAATTCCTGCCGCAGCGACTCCAAAGTTTTCGGCCTGTTTTTCATCCCAGCCTCGCTCAAACCGATATCAATGTGAGCTAAATTAACTCCCGCAGCATCAGCATCTCCGGGAGCTCTGCCCGATCGCACTTGCACGTATTCAAACCGGGTATCATTCTTAAGTGCATCTTCGATCGCAAAAGCCGCGCTATCTGTTGTCTCCAAAGACACCCCCGGATAAAGCAGAATAGTATTCACCAAAGTTTGCTCCTGAAACTCCGGCAAAAACACCCGTCCAAAGGATGGCAAAATAATTAATGTAGCCACCATGCTAGCAGCAGCTAAAGCTAAAATAATCCCCGAATAACGCATTGACAATTCTACGATCCAATGATATTTTTTCTTGCAAAATCTTGGCAACCAGGGTTCTCGTGAACTCATGCGTTTGGTAGGCAACAAGATAGCGCAAAGTGCCGGAGATATTAACAGCGATTCCAGACTAGAAATCACAACAACTACCAAATAAGTAATCCCCATCGGCGTAAAAATTCGACCTTCTACACCGGGCAAAGTAAAAATAGGAGAAAATACCACAATTCCAATAACAGTCGCTCCAATTAACGAATCGCGCACCTCCTGACTGCCATCAAAAATTACATCCATCACCGGGCGAGGATGAAGAAAAGCCTTATTTTCTCTCAAATTGCGGTAGGTATTTTCGGCATAGACGATCGCATCGTCGATCGCAGTGCCGATCGCCACCGACAAACCACCCAAAGTCATCGTATTCAGCCCCAGCCCCAGCCAATACATCGCCAGCAGCCCGAACAGCCAAGTTAGGAAAAAATCGAGCAAAACAACCGTCAGAGTCCGCCAATTCATCAAAAACGGGATGAGAATAAGGGTGACGATAATACTGCCTTCAACTAAAGCCGATCGCACATTCTCCACCGAGGAATTAATATATTCTTCCTGTCGAAAAGTCACAGTAACTTTAATATCTTTGGGCAGAGCTTGCTGCACCTCAGCCATTGCTGCCTCAACCGCTTTAGTTACCGTCGGAGTATCAGCAACTGCCTGTCTGTTTACCATCACAATCACAGCTTTTTTGCCGTTAAAACTGCCATCGCCCCGCTTGATTGCAGCACCAATCTTGACATCAGCTACATCAGCAATTCTGACAGGTGTTCCGTGGCGAGAGGCGATCGCCGATTGCTGCAAATCTTCCAGAGACTCAATCCGCCCCACCCCCCGGATTAAAGTTTCTCGATCCGGCGTAATTAAATACCCCCCCGGCGCGTTAACATTCGCAGCCGCCGCCGCTTCGGCAACTTGCTGCAATGACACATTAAAAGCTTTCAACTTGGCAGGTTCTACTAATACTTGATACTGCCTCTGATCGCCGCCGTAAGCCACCACTTGAGCAACGCCAGTCACAGCTAGAAGGCGATTTGTGACTTGCCAATCAACCAGACGGCGCACTTCCATCAAAGAAGTAGTTTCCGAGGTAAAAGCATAGGTAATAACAGTACCCACAGGAGAAGTTGTGGGAGAAATTTGTGGTGCCTCTACTCCTGCGGGAAGCTTGCTTTGAGCTTGCTGCAACCGTTCTGTTATCAACTGGCGCGCTTGATAAATTTCTGTTCCCCAATCAAAGATTACCTTAACTGCAGAAAGACCCACAGCGGAAGATGATCGGACTGCTGTCACCCCAGGAGTTCCATTAATCGCACTTTCAATTGGCAGTGTTACTAAAGACTCGATTTCTTCCGGCGCGAGACCCGGTGCTTCCGTCTGAATTTCGACTTGCGGCGGTGCAAAAGGAGGGAAGACATCAAGGGACATTTGGGGGATGATATACAATGTCCAAAGACTAACAATAATGGTGGCAAGAACGACTAGCCACCGGCGGTTAATTACCCATTTGAGAATTGTGCTGAACATTTAATAATTTGGGAATTAGGCATTGGGAATTGGGCATTGGGAATTGATAAAAACAGCTATCCGTGTATCCGTGACTTCCGTGTCGTGCTGTTACTTTAAACTCTTGACTTCTGCGTCTTGAGTTTTAACGTGATGGTTGTCATTGTGTAACAGCAGTTCATTGTCCAACGCCGATGCAGAGGCGGAAAAACTATTGTTTCCGGCATTGTTTCCAGAATCGGCTGCTAGTGCTGGAAATTGGCGCCGATTTCCCCACAACACACCGGCTGTAAAAGTCAGGGATGCGATCGCAACTCCTCCTCCTATTCCCGCCCACCATAAAGACACGGGTAAATTATTAAAATTAACTTCTCTTATCTTGGGATTTGCCTCTTTCTGTGCCTCGTCTTTTGAGGGCTTGCTGGGTCCCCGCAAAGATTGTGCGTAAAGTTGAGGTGCGCGCTGCGTTACTATCAAGTCTCCCTCGAATAAACCCCTCTTCACTTCAACTAAATCTCCGGCCGTTTGACCGAGTTCAATTTCAACCGCTTGATAAGCATTGCCATTTTGGACGTAAACGGTTTTTTTACCGCTAACATCCACTACCGCCGCACTCGGAATTGCTAAAATATTTGTGGCAGTTTTGTTGGTTAAAATCTCCAACTCCGCAAATAGTCCAGGCTTTAATTCGCCGTTAATATTATCGAGTTCTGCTTTCACCGGCAC
Source organism: Microcoleus sp. S13C4 (assembly GCF_036700865.1). Classification (NCBI taxonomy): domain Bacteria; kingdom Bacillati; phylum Cyanobacteriota; class Cyanophyceae; order Oscillatoriales; family Microcoleaceae; genus Microcoleus; species Microcoleus sp. S13C4. The sequence continues at coordinate 70,732 of NZ_JAUBPS010000022.1, read as the reverse complement.
AACCCGCGTTTCTCCTTCCACGGATGACCCCATTAAGGCGATTTTTCCCTTGAAAGTGCGATCGGGTAAATTAGCGACTTTTACCCTGACTTCCTGACCCTGTTTGACTTGATTCAGGTCTTTTTCGTAAATATTGGCTGTGGCAAAAACGCGGCTGTCATTTAAGAGGGTCATCAACAGTTTTTCAGCGTTTACTGACTCTCCGGGGGTGATTTCGCGATCGGCTACCGTCCCGGAAATCGGAGCAACTACGGTAACGAGTCCTCGCTCGTTGGCAACAGTTCCTAATTGTTGTAGCCGCGCTTGATAGGCTGCGTCAGCCAAGCGAATGCGCGACTGAGCGACTTCGACGGCAGTTTTGCCGCGTTTGACTTGGTTCTCGGCTTCTAGGACTTCCCGGCGGCTCTGAGCTCTGGTAAGTTGAGCTTTTGCTTCTGCTACTCTGCCTTGAGATTCCCGCAATTCCCGCATTGGGAGGTCTACTTCGGCTTGTTTAATTTCGGTTTCGGCTTTGATAACTTCAGGACGGCTTTTTGCCTTAGCAACAGCGGCTTGTGCTTCGGCGAAGTGCGCTTGCGATTCCAGCATTGTGCGCCGCGCGATCGCTCCTGATGCCGCTAATTCTTTGTCGCGATCGAACTGTTCTTTAGCAATAGTTAATTCTGTTTCGGCCCGCGCTATTTCGGCTTGCGCTATTTCAACTTGACGTTGATAGTTTTCTTTAGCGGCTTGCACAACTGAACGCTTGTTTACTAATTCTTGTTCTCGCTGGTACTGCTTAGTTACCGCTGTCAGTTGGGTTTTGGCTTGGGCGATTTCTGCTGCGGATATTTGAAGTTGGCGATCATAATTTTCTCGTGCTAGTTTGAGATCGCCTTCCGCTTGCTGCAAATCTGCCTCAGCTTCGGCACGTTTCGAGAGAGATTCAACCCGCAACAGTCCTAATTCTGAACTCGATAAAACCGCCACCGGTTGACCTTTTGATACTTTGTCGCCAGGCTTAACCAGCAACTCTACTACTTTGCCAGCAACAGCAGCCGTCACTTCGACTTTTTGGTTGGGTAAAGTTTCAATTTGTCCAGTGGTTTTAATGCCGATATCTAGTCGCTGAGGGGCAGCAGGGGAGACTTTAATTCCTAATCGTTTGGCTGTTTCGGCATCGACAGAAATAGCAGCAGGAGTTTGAGTTGTTTCGCCGCTTTGGTGAAATTCATTTCCGTGGCCAGCGTGGGCAAAAACAGCGGCAGGAGAACTTAGCAAAATTAGGCTGAACAAACTTCCCGAAAAGCTGCTAATAATTGCCGGATATTGAGCATATTTATGAAATATCATCGTTGGCATTGTCCTTGAAATCAGGTTGAGTGCCACAGGTTTAACGGTTGGTATTTTGCCAAGGTAAGTAAGTGATACCCATTAAGTAAAATTACTTATTAGCATTTTCCAAGAAGCGACCGCTAAGCAATGACCAAGAGCTATAAATGCTCTACTCAACCTAGTATTTCACGGTCAAATGAAATTAGGATGAAATTTCGCCTCAGCAGCCCAGATGCCCACCGGATTCTAAAATACGAAGATAAGTTTCGCCTAATGACAAGCGATTGTTCTGTAGATTTTTTTCCGGTTTTTTTATCTCTGCTGGCGCTTCAATTTCCTTTGTTAATGCGCTCACTAGCGCCTCTACGGCGGCATTTGATGTATAAGTGGTGTTTAATTCCAAGGTATTCAATATCATAAACTACCCTCTCTTTCTATATAGCTTTTTGCTGAGTTATCTATTACTTTAGAGGTAGGGCTGAGCAATTGTCTACAGTATTTTTACGTAATTTTCTACTACTTTAGAGGTAGGGCAGCTCAATTATGTACAGTATGTGTAGCTACTCTCAGGAAACTGAGGTGGATTCAGACAAATGCTGACAGCCACTGTCGAGCTACATTACTTTGTCTACCAAGGTTGTCGCCACTTTTTCATTTGCTCAATTTCTTGCTTTGGTGAAGCAAGTATTTTCGGAACTCTTGAGCTAATGTGATTAATGTCACTCATTTTTGGGATTTGGATCACGTTTTGTTAAGGGGAGCTAAATTACTGTTTGTACCAAGCTTGCCGCCACTGTTTCATTTGCTCAATTTCTTGCTTTTGCGAAGTCAGAATTTCTTGAGACAGTTTCTTCATTTCCGGGCGTTTTGACTTCTTCAAAGCATCTTCAGCCATCACTAAAGCTCCTTCGTGGTGAGGAATCATCGCATTGATAAATCGCAAGTCAAATTGGTCGTCAGCGGCCCCTAAATCCATGCTCATCATCATGCTTTGCATTTGTTCGGGAGTCATTGCCATCATGTGACCCATGGCAGCATGATAAGCCATCGGCGTACTGCTGGCTTTGGGATACCAAGTTTTTCGCCACTCTTTCATTTGATTAATTTCGCGGTTTTGAGCAGCAATTATATCAGTGGCAAGTTTTTTCATTTCCGGGCGTTTGGATTGTTTAAGCACATCTTGAGCCATTTTTACAGCACCTTGATGGTGTACTGTCATGCCATCAATAAACCGCAAATCGTAGTCGGCATCAGCAGGGCCTAAATCCATTGACATATTGTGATTCATGCCATGATTCATGCCACCCATGCCGCCGCCTTGTGCCATGTCTTGCTTGTTGTTTGCTTCCTTTGCAGCCGTAACCTTTGGGGCTTGAGTTTCGCTGGAAGGGGTGTTTGAACAAGCTGCAAGCACTCCGCTGGTTAAAGCGGCTGCGGCGGTCAATATCAGCCCTGCAAAGCCTGTTTTTAATGAAATGGGTTTCATAGATTTTATATGCTTAAAACTGCGATTTATCTTCAGCTTTCCACATATAAATGAAATTAGGATGAAATTTTTGCCTCGGAATTGTAAAGAATTATTGCTGTGCCGTCGATCGCACTCAAAGTTAAGATTTACAGGACTCACTTGAACCTAATTATGTAGGGTGCACAGTGCGCGCCTTACCCCTATGGGTAGCGTGTCACACCAGTTTTTTGATAATTTCTGATTTATTTTGCAATTCCCCTTGACTCTCCTGTGGACTGGAGACTTTACAATAGAGTTAATTCATTGATTGAGCAGAGTAGTTTCTGCTGAGGTTCAAATTATGACTTTACAGCTAAAAGTTCCTAAGATGGCTTGTTCTGCTTGTGCGACTACAATCACAAAAGCAGTCCAAGCCATTGACTCAGCCTCCACGGTTGAGGCGGATATCAAGACAAAATTGGTCACGATTCAAACCGCTAAGTCGGAAAGTGAAGTTAGGAAAGCGATCGCATCGGCCGGCTATCCAACTATTTAAAGACAAAGGGTAAATGTCTCATTGAGGATGGCATATATGGACAATCTCACACTTAAATTGCGGGGCATGAGTTGTGCTTCTTGTGCTTCCTCTATCGAACAAGCAATTCAATCTGTTCCGGGCGTAATTGAGTGTCATGTCAATTTTGGGATGGAACAAGCAACCATCCAATACGACTCTAAGCAAACCAACTTAGAAACAATTCAAGCGGCTGTTGATGCTGCGGGATACCAAGCTTTGCCACTTCAAGAAATGGCGGCAGCAGAGGATGATTCCGAACAAGCCGATCGCAAATCGGAATCTCAAACCTTGCAGCGGAAACTCTGGACAGCAGGTATCATCAGCATCCTGCTAGTTGTGGGCGCTATTCCGGCGATGACCGGCTTGCACTTGCCATTTATTCCCGCGTGGCTGCACAATTATTGGCTGCAATTAGTCCTGACATCACCCGTACAATTCTGGTGCGGTAAATCGTTTTATGTGGGAGCTTGGAAATCCCTAAAACGGCGGGTGGCGACAATGGATACCCTGATTGCTTTGGGTACAAGTGCTGCTTACTTTTATTCTGTATTTGTGACATTTTTCCCCGGTATATTCACCGCCCAAGGGTTAAATTCTGGTGTTTACTACGAAGTTGCCGCTAGCGTTGTTGCCTTAATTTTGTTGGGGAAAACCCTAGAAAATCGGGCGAAGGGAGAAACTTCGGAGGCTATTCGCAAACTCATGGGTTTGCAAGCCAAAACTGCTCGGATAGTTCGCAACGGGGAAGAGTTGGAAGTGCCGATCGCCAAAGTGGAAATTGGCGATGTCGTGCAGGTGCGGCCGGGCGAGCAAATCCCCGTAGATGGAGAGGTTATTGAAGGCTCTTCCACAGTAGACGAAGCAATGGTTACGGGGGAAAGTTTGCCCGTTAAAAAGCAGCTTGGCGACGAAGTTATCGGAGCCACAATTAACAAAACTGGCAGCTTCAAGTTTCGGGCAACAAGAGTTGGCAAAGATACATTTTTAGCTCAAATTGTCAAGATGGTGCAGGACGCACAGGGTTCAAAAGCACCGATTCAAAAGTTAGCCGACCAAGTGACTGGTTGGTTTGTTCCCGCAGTAATTGCCATCGCTTTAGCTACTTTTATTATCTGGTTTAACGCGACGGGAAACTTCACTCTAGCCACTGTGACAATGGTGGAAGTGCTGATTATTGCCTGTCCCTGCGCTTTGGGTTTAGCGACTCCGACTGCTGTGATGGTGGGAACCGGTAAAGGTGCAGAAAATGGGATTTTAATTAAAGGAGCGGAGAGTTTAGAATTGGCTCACAAAATCCAAATTATTGTGTTAGATAAAACTGGAACTCTCACAGAAGGCAAGCCGACGGTAACTGATTTTGTGACAATTAAAGGAACGGCGAACAGCAATGAGTTAAAGTTGCTGCAATTGGCGGCGTCTGTCGAGCGAAATTCGGAGCATCCTTTGGGGGAAGCTGTTGTGAGGTACGCTCAATCTCAAGAGGTTAATTTGACGGATGTTAAGGATTTTGAGGCGATCGCGGGCAGTGGTGTTCGAGGGGTTGTAGGCGGAAAGTCGATCGCCCTGGGAACGCTCAGGTGGATGCAGGAACTAGGCTGCGATACTGAATATCTGGAACTGCGCGGGAGAGCTTTGGAAGCTGCGAGCAAAACGGTTGTTTGGATGGCTGTAGAGGGCAAAATAGAGGCAATTCTCGGCATTGCGGATGCTCTCAAACCATCGTCAGCGCAGGCGGTGAAAGCACTTCAAAAACTCGGTTTGGAGGTGGCGATGCTGACGGGGGACAACCGCGCGACTGCGGAGTCGATCGCCCAATCCGTGGGCATTACTCGCGTTTTTGCCGAAGTTCGACCTCACCAAAAAGCAGCTCAAATCCAAGCCCTGCAAGGGGAAGGAAAAATTGTCGCGATGGTGGGAGACGGAATTAACGACGCGCCGGCTTTGGCCTTAGCAGACGTGGGAATTGCGATCGGCACCGGCACCGATGTGGCGATCGCAGCCAGCGACATTACCTTAATTTCAGGAGATTTGCAAGGCATAGTTACAGCTATTCAACTTTCCCGCGCCACCATGCGGAACATCCGCGAGAATCTGTTTTTTGCGTTTATTTATAACATCGCTGGAATACCCATCGCGGCGGGCATTTTGTACCCCATTTTCGGTTGGCTGCTCAATCCAATTATCGCCGGCGGAGCAATGGCTTTTAGTTCAGTTTCCGTACTTACTAATGCTTTGCGCTTGCGGAATTTTAAACCAAAATCTATTGCATAAATTTGGAGGAATTATAAAAATGTTACACCATCGCCAAATTTTGGGAATTATCGCGAGTTTAGGACTTGTGATGGGAATGGCATCGGGAGTTGAAGCTTCCGAACAGTCCGTCCAGCATCCTACTTCAACGAATCAATTCCGCAGCATTGAACAGCCGTTAAGTTTAAAAATTGGCGTAACAGCAGGCGGATTGACATTAATTGGTTTAGAACTGTGGTGGTTTTTGTTCAGTAAAAAGCAAGTTAACACCAGGTAAACTGTACCGACGCGGTTTTTTCCAGCAAGATATCGCTAAAATTGAGGAAGCTTAAAAAATTTGGAGTGAGCTAAATGCAACTACTACACACGATGCTCCGAGTCGGCAACCTGGAAGAATCCCTCAAATTTTACACCGAGGTTCTGGGCATGAAATTGCTGCGACAAAAAGAGTATCCAGACGGTAAATTTACTCTGGCTTTTGTTGGCTACGGCGACGAATCAGACACTACAGTTTTAGAATTAACCTACAACTGGGGCGTCGCAGAGTACAATTTAGGGGATGCTTACGGTCATATTGCGATCGGCGTTGACGACATTTACGGTACTTGCGAAGAAATTAAAGCCCGCAGCGGTAAAGTTATTCGCGAACCCGGCCCAATGAAGCACGGTTCAACTGTCATCGCTTTTGTGCAAGATCCAGATGGATATAAAGTTGAATTAGTTCAACTGGAAAAATAGCTACCACTATTGCTAGAAAGAAACCGGGTTTCTGCGATAATTTTGGCATCCTCATCGAGACTTGGTGAAGAAACCCGGTTTCTCACTCCCAATGGGAACCAATTATTAAAGTTTAGGGTTTCTTTTTGGGAGATTTGGGAGGTTGGGGAGATTTTAAGATTTTGTCGGCGACCATTTTATCAGCAACTAAATCGCCGATAATTCTAGCTCCGTGGGAGGTAAAATGCACGCCATCATTAGCTTTGACATATCCTCGCTTTCCGGATTTGTCAGCAACTACAGTAACCAATTTTCCGGCTTGGGCAAAAGTCTCCCAAGTAGAAATAAATTCGATTTTGGATGAAGATTTGCTGGCATTTTTATAAATATCGTTCATGATTGGAAAAGCTTTGAGATACAAAGATTTAGTAGGTATGGATTGACCGATCCAATACACTTTTCTCACAGATGACGAATTAAGTAAATTGGCATATTTTTCAACTCTTTCTTGATAAGCTTTTTGCCATTCTTTGCCCAAAACAGCCCAGGCTTTCCCTTGAAAATCAATAATATTTTGAGGGTCATTTGCTCCGAACAAAATTATCACTACATCCGGCTGATAATTATTAAGAATTTGGCTAGTTCTGGCATACCAGTCATAATAATCTATCCGATTTAATCCGGTCGAGACCTTGTAGTCAATTTTCGTATCGGTGATATTGTATTTTTTCTTAAGAGTGTACTGGAGTTGAATTCCTAAGTCGAACATTACGGAATCTCCAATAAATAAAAATCTGCGATAAGGTCGGGTCAGCTTGGGTTTAGCTGGGGTTTGTTTTTTAGCAGTAGCCGGCTTTGGGGGCTCAACGGCCACTTTTGTTTCTGTTTTTACAGGAGGAATTTCTGGTTCTTTAGGGAGGCTATCGAAGTTAATATCTTTAATTTGGCTCCAAAAATCTTGTTCGGATTTTTTGAAATGGTCTAGTTGGATTTGGCGCGCTGCTTGTTTGATTTCTGGACTGGCGAAAGGGGTTGAAGCAAAGCTTTTTAGAAATAATGATAAGTTGGAAAATATTAAAGTGAGAATTACAGAAGTAACAATTAGCAAAATTTCCCGGTCTTTCATATTTCTTAGAAATTAAAGTAAATAAAAGGCGGAACGGTACTCGGACCCAACATCAAGATAGTATACACGAGCAACGAAACTAAGACAACCCGAAAGAAAATGTTTTTTAATGACAATACGGTTTGCAATAGTTGGGAGATGCGATCGCCCCACAAGTTGATCGCGCCAATGACTGCAATTACTAAATACAATTGCCAAAAGTTAAATTGAAAAGTTGCGACGGCAGGATGGACAATTCCTTCAAAAAAACTCACCGCAGTTTCCCAATTGGGAGTGCCGAAAAATACCCAACTACAAGTAACAAAACTAAAGGTTAACAATCCACTGCAAAATTTAGCAAATCGGGGAAAGGCATAGTCTAATTTAAAGTGGATAGCTTGGGGAATATCTTTACATAAATGGTTTATAACCAATCCTAAACCGTGAATTGCTCCCCAGAAAATAAAGTTTAAACCTGCGCCGTGCCACAATCCACCGATCGCCATTGTTAAAAATAGATTTAGGTACTTCCTCAACTTGCCGTATTTGTTGCCACCCAAGGGAAAGTAAAGGTAATCCCTCAGCCACTCGGAAAGACTGATGTGCCACCTTTTCCAAAATTCTTGCAAGCTGAGCGATCGGTATGGCATATTAAAGTTGGCAATGGGTTTGAAACCCAGCAAACAGGAGATGCCGTTGGCTAAATCCGAATAGCCGCTGAAATCTACGTAAATTAAACAAGAATAGGAAATTGCCGCGAGGATTAAATCGATGCTGCTGTACTGCTGGGGGACTTTGAATGGCAAGTCAGTGAAGTTAAACAAAAAGCTCGCTAAAGTATATTTTTTAAACAGTCCCGACAAAATTAAAACTATAACTTCTTCGATTTGATAGTCGTATTTGTTCGGTGAATTTAGCTGCGTGTAAAATTCGCCAGCCCGGGAGATTGGTCCGGAGGCAATTTGGGGAAAGTAGGTAATGTATGCGGCGTAATCTACCAATTTAGGACAGGCTATTTTTTGCTGGTAGCAGTCGATTAAATGGGAAATCATTCTAAAAGTGTAGAACGACACACCGACGGGGGTGATTATTTGCAAAACTTGAAAGTTGGCTGGAATTTGTAGCTGGTTCAGTACCTCAAATAAAGAAGTTACAAAGAAGTTGCAATATTTAAAGATGCCGAGAGTGCCAATGTTGAAAATTAAGCCGGAGATTAAAGCGATTTTTTTATGTTTACCGTTGCCGGCAGCCCGAAGAATGATATAATTGTATGCTGTACATAAAAGAAGAATTAAGAGAAAGTCGCAACTCCAAAAGGAATAAAATAATAAACTGGAAACTAACAAAACAATTTTATACAAATCGACTTGGGGTTTTACCGAGACGATAACGCTAAAAGTAATTAGGAAAAATATTAGAAATTGGTAAGTGGGAAAGAGCATAAGTCTCAACCGATAAAAAATCTTGTTGCCGGCAATATTTTTATAAGTACGGCCACCCAACCTATCCCGAAGGGAATTGCCATAGTCGGTCTGAACGCACCAAATTTCGGGGTGGATTGCGGACGGTAAGCTTTTGCAATCTTGTCAATTATTTCACAACTTCCGCCCTAGTTAACCGCACTCATAAATTCATAATCCTGTTTAAAGATTATGATGGTTGTGAGAGGATGTATTAACGGATAACAACAGGCATCCCCTTGATTGCGAGGAACCAACGTGCAGCCAACAGACCCTAGCAAATTTACAGATCAAGCCTGGGAAGCCATTGTCAAATCCCAGGATGTAGCCCGCCGCTTTGCCAATCAGCAGCTAGAGGTTGAACATTTAGCGATCGCCATTCTCGAACAGGTTGGCTTAGCAAACACCATTCTCAGCTTGGCTGGGGTTGATGTCACCCGCTTGGCCCAGCAGTTAGATGCTTTTGCCAAACGACAGCCCAGAGTTGCCAACGCTGACCAACTATACCTCGGCCGCGGCTTAGAAGTGATGTTAGATGTTGCCGAGGCCACCAGAGCGACTTGGCAAGATAATTTTATCGCGGTTGAACATTTATTAATTGGCTTAGTAGAAGACGAACGAGTCGGCCGCAGGTTGCTGACAAAAGGCGACGGCCCGCCGGGCCGCCCCGGTTACGATCGCAAACCCCCAGCCGGTACGATTGATCGACCAAAACTCGAAGAAGCCATCAAATCTTTCCGCGCCACTGCTAAAGCCCAAGAAAAAACTTCCGAAACGGGGAAAGCCAGCCGCAGCAATGCTAAAGCCCAAGATCAAGAGGGCGAAGCTAACTCCGACGCCCTCAGCAAGTACGGCCGCGATTTGACAGAAGCCGCCAAAGCCGGCAAACTCGACCCAGTAATCGGCCGCGACGAGGAAATCCGCCGCGTGGTACAAGTTCTTTCCCGCCGCCAAAAAAACAATCCGGTATTAATTGGCGATCCCGGAGTCGGAAAAACTGCGATCGCCGAAGGTTTAGCCCAGCGAATTGTCAACGGCGACGTACCCGAATCTTTGAAAAATCGCCAGCTATTTAGCCTCGACATGGGCAGTTTAATTGCTGGGGCAAAATTCCGGGGCGAATTTGAAGAACGGTTGCGGTCTGTTCTGCGGGAAGTCATCGATTCCGACGGGCAAATTGTCCTATTTATTGACGAATTGCACACAGTTGTCGGCACTGGCGGCGGTGGCAGTTCCGGTTCGGGAATGGATGCGGGAAATTTGTTGAAACCAATGTTGGCTAGAGGCGAATTGCGCTGCATCGGCGCTACAACTCTCGACGAATTCCGCAAGCATATCGAAAAAGATCCTGCACTAGAACGCAGATTTCAACAAGTATTTGTCGGCGAACCCAGCGTTGAAGATACTGTTTCGATTTTGCGCGGATTGAAAGACCGTTACGAACGCCACCACGGGGTAAAAATTACTGATTCGGCCCTGGTAGCTGCTGCAACTCTGTCTTTCCGCTATATTTCCGATCGCTTTTTGCCGGACAAGGCGATCGACCTCGTAGATGAAGCGGCCGCCCACTTGAAAATGGAGATTACTTCTAAACCTGTGGAATTGGAAGGAATTGACCGCCGGGTGATGCAGTTGGAAATGGAAAAATTGTCGATCGAAGGCGAAGGAAAAGGTACTCTCGCCCCTGGGCTCGGCTTCCGCGTCGAACGCATCACATCTGAGATTGACATCTTAAAAGTCAAGCAGGAAAAATTGTCCTCTCAGTGGTTGGGCGAAAAGCAGTTGTTGGATGCAATCAATAAATTGAAAGCAGAAGAAGACCAACTGCGAGTCCAAATCGAACAAGCAGAAAGGGCTTACGATTTGAATAAAGCCGCACAGTTAAAGTACGGCAAGTTGGAAACGGCGGTGCGCGATCGCGAAGCGAAAGAAGCGGAACTTTTGAAACAGCAAGCTCAAGGTTCTTCCCTGCTGCGAGAAAAAGTTACTGAGGGCGACATTGCGGAAATTGTCGCTAAATGGACGGGCATTCCGGTTAACCGATTGTTAGAATCCGAACGCCAAAAATTGCTGCAATTGGAAAAACACTTGCACCAAAAAGTCATCGGTCAAGAGGAAGCTGTAACAGCCGTGGCAGCGGCAATTCGGCGCGCTAGGGCGGGGATGAAAGATCCCGGAAGACCGATCGGCTCTTTCTTGTTTATGGGCCCGACAGGCGTCGGAAAAACTGAGTTAGCGCGGGCGTTGGCGGAGTTTTTGTTTGACAGCGATGATGCGATTATCCGCATCGATATGTCGGAATACATGGAGAAGCAAAACGTCTCTCGGTTGGTAGGAGCTCCCCCCGGATATGTCGGTTACGACGAAGGCGGACAACTTTCCGAAGCAGTGCGGAGACGCCCTTATTCGGTGGTGCTATTTGACGAAGTGGAAAAGGCACACCCGGATATATTTAACATTTTGTTGCAAGTGTTGGATGACGGCAGAATTACCGATTCTCAAGGTCGAGTGGTGGACTTTAAAAATACCGTAATTGTGATGACTAGCAATATCGGCAGCGATCACATTTTAGACGTGTTTACTAAGAAGGAAAAAACCGTCAAAAAAACGGGAAGTCGAAAGCAGGAAACGAAAGATTTGTCAAGCCAAAAGACAGATTATAAAGTGGCTGCCGACGGTACTGTTGAGGTGTCGGCCGAGCGAGTCGATGGTGATACTGTAACTAAGAGTGAAAACAAGCCTGAAAACAAGAGTGAAAATGAAAATTTATTGACTCAAGAACGGGAGACAGACCAAGAGTACGAACAGATGTTAAAACGGGTGATGACAGCGCTGCGATCGCACTTCCGGCCGGAATTTCTCAATCGGGTGGACGAGATAATTTTGTTCCACACTTTGAGCAAGGTCGAACTGCGGCAAATAGTCAGTATCCAAGTGAAGCGGATCGAGCGTTTGTTGGCCGAGCAAAAAATCACTTTGGAACTGTCCGATGCGGCGAAAAACCATATTACAGATGTCGGTTACGACCCGGTTTACGGCGCTCGTCCCTTGAAACGCGCAATCCAGCGGGAGCTGGAAAACCCGCTGGCTAACAAGATTCTGGAAAATGCGTTTGTGGAGGGAGATACAATTGCGATCGACTGTGAAAATAACTCTTTGCAATTTCGCAAAAAAGAGTCTCGCCCAGCGCTGACAGGTAAGAGTTTGTAGGTGCCGAATAGTTAGGAACAGGCATCTTGCCTGTTCCACAAACCATCAATTTTCTTGTGGAACAGGCATCCTGCCTGTTATTGAAAATTAGGAACAGGCATCCTGCCTGTTATCGAAAATGGTGAAACCTGTTACTTGATATCAAGAATTCGAGATGGTGCGGCTGCCGTAAGCATCCATGCTGTAGGCGGGAACGCGAACGCTGTAATCCATCTCTGTTGCTGTGATTGCTACAGCCAATTTTTCAAAAGATTCATCGTTCCAATTCCGCTCGTGGATGGGCTTTGACTGTTCTCCGAGGAAATATGCTTGAGTGCCAATTACGGAGGCCGCGACCCAACCGACTATTAAAAGAGCGATTACAATAGCCATATTTGTTTTTTCCTTAACTTTTGTTGCTTTATGTAAACTAATGTAACGAAAATTAGTAATCAACGTCAAGGTAGTGTATTGTCGTGGCAACCGTCCGGCAGGTAGTAAATACCGCACCTAATCCTGAGTCTGTAGGGTGTGCTTAGTGTCAACAAGGGCTCGATCCCCCCTAGCCCCCCTTAATAAGGGGGGGACAAGAGTGTTCTCAAAGTCCCCCTTATCAAGGGGGATTTAGGGGGGTCTAGACTGGGCTACCAGCAAGAGATACAGAGGGGTTTCAGGCTTAAGTTGACACGCCTTGGTAGGGTGGGCAGTACCGCGCATCGGTAGCTAGCACAGGACCCGGATTGTGAACTGTATCCGAAATTGCAAAACAGATTGTTGAGAGTTGAGAGTTAAGAAATTATAAGTTTTGCATTAATAAATTACGATTAAAACTCTGCCGCTCGCATGAGGAATTGCGGGCAAATTATGAGTTATGATTTATCAGTTTGGATGGGAACTAACACGTCCCAATTACCAAATTTTAAGTACAAATTCCCAATTACCAATCATCGCTACAAATCATGCCAAACTCAATGTTAAATAACGACCCCTTGTGGTTCAAAGACGCGATTATTTACGAAGTACCAGTTCGGGCTTTTGCCGACAGCAATGCAGACGGCATCGGCGACTTTAGAGGACTGACAGAAAAACTGGATTACCTGCAAAACTTGGGAGTAACAGCAATTTGGGTACTGCCATTTTTTCCCTCGCCGCTCCGAGACGACGGTTATGATACATCTCACTATACCACCGTCAACCCGATTTACGGCACATTAGAGGATTTTAAAGACCTTTTAGAAGCAGCGCACGATCGGGGAATTCGAGTCATTATTGAGTTGATTGTCAATCACACTTCCGATCAGCACGCTTGGTTTCAGCGAGCGCGCCGCGCCCCGAAAGGCAGTAACGAAAGAGATTTTTATGTGTGGAGCGACACGCCGGAAAAATATCAAGATGCTCGGATTATTTTCCAAGATTTTGAAACATCTAATTGGGCTTGGGATGCGGTAGCAAAAGCTTATTACTGGCACCGTTTTTATTCCCACCAACCCGATTTGAATTACGACAATCCCGCCGTCCGCCAAGCCATCTTAGATGTAGTAGATTTCTGGTTGGCACTGGGAGTAGACGGACTGCGAATGGATGCGGTGCCTTACCTGTACGAGCGGGAAGGTACTAACTGCGAAAACCTGCCAGAAACTCACCTATTCCTGAAGCAATTGCGGCAGCACGTAGATGAGAAATTCCCGAACCGGATGCTGCTGGCTGAGGCGAATCAGTGGCCGGAGGATGCGGTTGAATATTACGCTGCTGGCGATGAATGTCACATGAACTTTCATTTTCCACTGATGCCGCGTTTATTTATGGCTTTGCACATGGAAGATAGCTTTCCAATTAGCGATATTCTCCAGCAAACTCCCCATATTCCTAATAACTGTCAGTGGGCCTTATTTTTGCGGAATCACGATGAATTGACGCTGGAAATGGTGAGTGATGAAGACCGAGATTATATGTATCGGGTTTACGCTCAAGACACTCAGGCGAGAATTAATTTGGGCATCCGCCGCCGCTTGGCTCCTTTGATGGGAAATAACCGCCGCCGCATCGAGTTGATGAATGCTTTGCTGCTGTCTCTTCCGGGTACGCCGGTGCTTTACTACGGCGATGAAATTGGCATGGGAGACAATATCTATTTGGGCGATCGCAACGGGGTGAGAACTCCGATGCAGTGGAGTGGCGATCGCAATGCCGGTTTCAGCCGTGCTAACCCGCAGCGACTGTACGCACCGCCCATTGTTGACCCTGAATATCACTACGAATCTGTTAACGTGGACACGCAGCGGGCGAATCCGAGTTCTCTTTGGTGGTGGATGAAACGCCTAATTGCAATTAGGCAGCGCTTCCAAGCATTCGGCCGCGGAACGTGCGAGTTTCTGTCCCCGGAAAACCGCAAAGTTTTAGCTTTTGTGCGGACTTATCAAGACGAACACATCCTCGTAGTCGCTAATTTGTCGCGGTTCGTGCAGACGGCAGAATTAGACCTTTCGCCCTTTAAAGGTGCTGTTCCGGTGGAGATTTTCGGTCGCACTGAGTTTCCGGCGGTTGGCGAATCACCTTACTTTTTGAGCTTGAGTCCTCACACGTTTTACTGGTTTACTCTTACTGTTAAACACGAAGATTTTTCCCTGCACGGTTATCATACAGACTTGCCGAGTTTGGCGGTCATCGGCAATTGGAAAAATGCTTTTTCTACAAGCCAGTTAAGCGATATGCTGCTCAATCTGTTGCCGGAATACTTGCGCCGCAATCGCTGGTATAGCGGTACAGACAGGACAATTCAATCCTTAGAAATAAGTGAGGTGGTGCCTGTTGAATGTAAAGATAGTGCCGGGGAGGAATCAAAAGTTTACGTTCTGTTTTTGCTGTTGAATTATACTGAAGGTATGCCGGAAACTTACGTTTTGCCTTTAGGTTGGGAAGAGATAAAAGGCGATGTGGACGATCGGGCGATCGCGCGCCTGCAGTTCCCAGAAACAAACAAGGAAGTCGGGGTACTATTTGACGCTGCCGGGGACAAAGGTTTTCTGAGCGCGCTGCTGGAGGCGATCGGCAATTCTCGCAGTTACAGAGGTGTTGCAGGTCAACTGGTAGGAATTGCCGACAGTGCATTCAGCTCAGAAGAAGATTTATCGCAGCTCGACCCTCACCTGTTCAAAAAAGAACAAAGCAATACATCCGCAGGTTACGGCGACCGCTTCGTCCTGAAAATATTGCGAAAAGTCGAGGAAGGAATCAACCCCGAATTAGAAATCGGACGCTTTTTAACAGAGCGCAACTCGATCCAACATTACGCTCCAATTGCCGGAGCATTGGAATATCACACACCAGCAAAACAAGTCCTTACAGTCGGAATCCTACAAAAATTAATCCCCGACAGCGTAGATGCTTGGTCTTATACATTAGACACACTGCGCGACTATTTCGAGCAAGTAATGACAGTAGAAGCAAAGCATGCCGGTGAGAATTTATCTACCGCCCCCGAAAATTATTTACCGAACGCTTTGACCGGACAAACGCAGCGGCAGCAAAACTCGCTAGTAGCCGATTTATCGCTAGAAATTCCGGAATTAGCTCGCGAACTCATCGGCTCTTACTTAGCATCAGCCGAACTTTTAGGTCAGCGGACAGCCGAACTTCACCTCGCTTTAGCTTCTGACACAGAAAATCCCGCTTTTGCCCCAGAAAACTTCACCTCCTTTTACCAGCGTTCCATTTATCAACACATGAGAAATCTGGCCGGAAGAACTTTGCTGGATCTGAAAAAACGGATGTCCAAACTGCCACCAGAAGTACAAAAATCGGCTCACAAGCTCCTCAACCGCGAAGAGTTAATCATGGAACGTTTCAAGTCTATTTTGAACTTGAGAATCACGGCCGATAGAATTCGGTGTCACGGGGACTTTCATTTCGGACAAGTTCTTTATACAGGCAAAGACTTTGTAATTATTGATTTCGGAGGAGAACGGAATCGACCGTTAAGCGAGCGGCGGATGAAGAGGTCGCCCCTGCGAGATGTTGCGGGAATGCTGCAATCTATAAGTTACGCTGTTACTTTGGCACTCCGCAATGAAGTAGAAAGTGGGATGATTCGCCCGGAAAATCTCCCGGAGATGCAGCAGTGGGCGAACGTTTGGCTCCGCTGGGTCAGCCTAACTTTTGTCAAGAGTTATTTGGCGACTGCCGCCGATGCAAATTTCTTGCCAAAATCTATCCCGGAACTACAAGTTTTGCTGGATGCTTACATTTTGGAAAAAGCGGTTGCCGAACTAGCATACGAACTCAATTACCGCTTGGATTTGGCCGAAATTCCGCTGCAGCGGATTCTACAATTGCTAAATTAATAAGGGCGGGTTATCTATACCCGTTAGGGTGCGTGACTTTCTAGCCACTCAAGTGGCAGCGAGATGCTGGAGAGTCACGCACCTTACACCATACCCAATCTACTTTGATAACGATTTGATCGGCGAATATAATTCGCTCTTCTACAAACAAATTCCGCGCCCAGCGAGGCTAGAAGAAAAGATGGTAAAAAAGTGATTTCCTATTACTTAAAATAAAGAGCGGCTTGATATAAAACTTGTTCTTGATGAGTTAACAAAGTGCAGTCAGAAAGCGGGTAAGCCACACAAGTAACAGCGTAGCCAGCTTGCAATTCTGACGGCTTCAAAAACTTTTGTTCGCTTTGGTCTATTTCACCACTCAGCAGTTTGACAACGCAAGCAGAACACTCTCCTTGCTTGCATCCGTTGGGCAAGCGAATGCCGGCATCTTCTGCCATATCTAAGATATACTGGTCGTCTGGTACTGCGATCGTGCGATCGAGCGCGAGAGCCTCATTCACCAACCGAACTTGATAAACTGCCATTTTTTTCTTATTCCTCGCGAAAGCGAAAGGGCGGGTTTACGATGCTGTTAGTCCTAGCAAATATTTCGGGGAAAACCCGCCCATACAACTAGAAAGGGCGGATTTATATCGTGTATATCTAGACAATTGCTTCCTGATAATCGAGATTTTCATCTAGATAAATAGCCCGAATATCCTCCGGCAAGTTAGATTCTAAACTTTGATATCCTTTTTGCAGCAAAGCCTTTACCTGAGCGGGCGAAATAGCTTCGCCTTCTGCTTGCAAATAAGCTGCAATGCGAGTTTCGCTCCAGCGGAAAGTCTGAGCCATCAACACCACTAAACGCGGCAGCGGGGCTAACAATTCTAAGGCTTGTTTGACGTAACACCACAGGGGAGGCGGAGCCGATTGCAAAGAGTAGTGAATTGACTCAACAGGGGGCAATTGCGCTTGATTTATGCAGACGGCCGTGACATTAATCAGCCAGTTTTGGAGACTGAGATTTTCGCCTTCAGACTCTTGGATTTCGCGGCGCAAATCCAGACCTCGCAGTTCGTGATAGATGTGCAGCCAAGTGTGGGCAAATAGGTAATCTCCTTGTACGGGCGATCGTACGGAATGGCGAATCAGGGAGTGTACAATTTGAGCGTAGCGGCAAAAAATCGCCGTGAAGAAGCGACCCTGATCGGGATGGTTTTGAAACAGAGTCAATAATTCCTGGTCGCTGTGATGGAACAGGGATTTGACCACAGGATGGTTGAGTTCGGAAAAATTAGGTGTTTGCACAATTGTTCTGGAATAACTTTGAGAATAAATGCTGGTGCAGCCCGATTCTACACGATTTATTGATCGACATTCCACAGTTGAGGATAATTTTCTAGCGGTGCGGTGTCCCCAGAGCGGTATTTCTACCATTTTGTCCCTCTTTCAAGATAATATATACTTTTCACTTATGCGATCGAGCTTTTCCGACCTCAGAAAAGTTATCAAAAACTCTGGCTATATTACTTCCCATAAAAAAGAATCTTCACGGGAACAATGCGTGTCGGTTCATGACGAGAAATTAAAAGCGAGCGCTTACTTATATCGTTTCTGGTATCATCATAATGATACCGAGCACACGGCAGTGCCGTGTCCCTACCCCGATTAATTGTAGGGACAGGGCACTGCCGTGTCCTGACTGTGGGTAAGATTAATTCCGATGCTACCGGAGTTGATATTACTACTATAAATAACCATATCCTCCACCCCCAGGAGTCTCAATGACAAACACATCCCCAGCCCGCATTTCCACACTCGCCGTACTCCCCAATTCCTCAACTTTACCATCAACCATTTCAACATAATTCCGCCCAACTTTCCCCGCTTCACCCCCATTCAAACCGCAAGGAGAAATCACCCGCCTCCCCGATAAAATTCCCGCCGTCATCGCCTCCCGAAACCGGACTCGCCGCACCACTCCATTACCGCCGCAATGATATCCATTCCCCCCGCTATTAGCCCGAATTGCAAAACTTTCTAACAACACCGGAAACCGCCATTCTAATACTTCTGGGTCAGTTAAACGCGAATTAGTCATGTGAGTTTGTACCGCATCCGTACCATCAAAATCTGCACCAGCACCCGTACCGCCGCAAATAGTTTCATAATATTGATAGCGCTGATTCCCAAAGGTGAAATTATTCATAGTTCCCTGAGAAGCAGCCATCACTCCCAAAGCACAATACAAAGCATCGGTAATATTCTGCGATGTTTCCACATTTCCGGCAACTACCGCCGCTGGATAGCGAGGATTCAGCATACAGCCTTCCGGATTGATGATTTCGAGAGGTTTCAAACAGCCCGCATTTAGAGGAATATCGTCATCTACCAAGGTGCGGAAAACATACAAAACAGCGGCTTTGCACACGGCTGCGGGAGCATTAAAATTGTTTGTTTGTTGACCTGAAGTGCCAGTAAAATCTATTTTCGCACTGCGCGCAACTTTGTCAATTGTAATCGCTACCTTAATTTGTCCGCCACTATCCATCGGATAAGTAAACTCGCCATCACTCAAAACATCAATTACCCGCCGTACCGACTCTTCCGCATTGTCTTGTACGAAGCCCATATAAGCTTGCACAGTCTCTAATCCATAATGTTCTACCATCTTGAGCAGCTCTTCTGCGCCGCGCTTGTTAGCAGCAATTTGTGCTTGCAAATCTGCTATATTTTGAGCGAAATTGCGAACAGGAAAATTACCCGTTGTCAGAATTTCTAGTAATTCTTTTTCTCGAAAATTTCCCTTCCTTACTAACAGAAAATTGTCAAGCAATACACCTTCTTCCGTTACTGTTGTACTGTTAGGAGGCATGGAACCGGGAGTAATGCCGCCGATGTCGGCGTGGTGTCCCCGCGAGGCAACATAAAACAAAGGAAGGGAGGAATCCGGATCAAATACTGGAGTAATAACGGTGATATCTGGTAAATGCGTGCCGCCGTTGTAGGGATTGTTAGAAACATAAACATCGCCCGGTTGAAGCGCATTGCCTTGTGCTAAAATTAAAGCTTCAACGCTTTCGCTCATCGAACCCAGATGTACGGGAATGTGCGGCGCGTTGGCAACTAATTGCCCGTTTTTGTCGAAAATTGCACAGGAAAAGTCGAGACGTTCTTTGATGTTGACTGACGAACTTGTGTTTTGTAATGTGACGCCCATTTGTTCCGCGATCGCCCGAAACAAATTATTAAAAATTTCCAGCAAAACCGGCTCGGATTTAGCCGCAGATAAACGCGAATGAACGCCGATATTATCTGCGTCCATCTGCGTGCATCTGCGGTTCAAAATTAAATCATTATTTTCGGTGATTTCCCCTTCCCAGCCCGGTTCTATGATATTAGTTCCCGTTGCTTCAACAATCATAGCAGGGCCTTCTATGCAGTCGCCCGATCGCAAATCGTCTCTCTGATAAACAGGCGTTTCCCGCCACCCGCCAGCAACATAGGTTTGCACGGTTGAAACTGGTTGCACAGGCAAGATGCCCGTCCCACCCGAGGGGGAAATTGTGGATGCTTCCGGCACATCCATTCTTTCTACAACTTCCACCGAAACCGCTTCCACAATCAGCGGTTTTTCTGGCATAATAAAACTGTAACGCTGTCGGTGGGCTGCTTCAAATTCAGCCTGCATCGCCTCCATATTGTCAGCAAAATTGACCGCCAAAACAGAATCACTTCCCTGATATTTTAAGCGCAACTTGCTAACAACTAAAACCTCTGACTCATTCTCTGTGTTCTCTGCGCCTCTGCGGTTCAATTCCCTCTTTCCCTCAGCCTCCAATTCGGTTAAAATATAATGCAAATCAGGTAATAATTCTGCATTTAATTGTTGCTCGATCGCCCTTTCGCGAATAGCCCGCACATCAGCCAAACCCATACCGTAAGCCGACAACACACCCGCATAAGGGTGAATAAATACCCGTTTCATCCCCAAAGCATCGGCGATCGCACAAGCGTGTTGGCCGCCCGCACCGCCGAAACAGCACAATGTATACTCGGAAACATCGTAACCGCGCTGAAGCGAGATTTTTTTGACAGCATTTGCCATCTTTTCCACCGCGATCGCCAAAAAACCCTCCGCCACCTCTTCGACCGTCCTCTCGCCCCCAATTTCCCCCGCTAATTGCCCAAATTTTTGCTTTACTACGTCAGAGGCGATCGGCAAATCTGCATTCAATCCAAATACTTTCGGGAAAAAATCCGGTTGAATTTTCCCCAACATCACATTGCAATCAGTCACCGTCAAGGGGCCGCCTTTGCGATAGCAAGCAGGCCCAGGATTGGCCCCTGCAGACTCCGGCCCGACGCGGTAGCGAGCCCCGTCAAAAAAGACAATTGAACCGCCGCCGGCTGCTACAGTGTGAATTGCCATCACGGGC
Source organism: Microcoleus sp. S13C4 (assembly GCF_036700865.1). Classification (NCBI taxonomy): domain Bacteria; kingdom Bacillati; phylum Cyanobacteriota; class Cyanophyceae; order Oscillatoriales; family Microcoleaceae; genus Microcoleus; species Microcoleus sp. S13C4. The sequence goes on along the minus strand of NZ_JAUBPS010000022.1, from coordinate 49,912 downwards.
GATCGCAATCTCACCCCAGCAATTTCCGTCTCAAATTCGCGTTCGTATTCGCCGTTAAAATGGGCAACATCTGTCGAAGTTCCGCCCATATCAAAGGTAATAATTTTATCAAAACCTGCCTTTTTGCTCGTTTGAACTGCACCGACAATTCCCCCAGCAGGCCCCGATAAAATACTGTTTTTTCCTTGAAATTGTGCCGCGTCCACTAAGCCACCGTTCGATTGCATAAACATTAATTTGGGGACTTGGGCATTGGGACTTGGGCATTGGGCATTGGGCATTAATAATCCCTCGTTCCCGGAATCTGCCTCTATTAACTGACTGGTTACTTGTTCGACATAACGCCGTAAAATCGGAGATAAATAAGCATCGACAACCGCAGTATCTCCCCGCGAAACCAGTTTCATCAGCGGGCTAACTTCGTGAGATACTGAAATTTGAGTAAAGCCAATTTCTTTCGCTATTTTAGCAACTTGTTTTTCGTGTTCCGAGTAGCGGTAGCCGTGCATGAATACGATCGCACAACTGCGAATTCCCTCATCGTATGCTTGCTGCAAAGACGGGATAAACTCGGGATTGACAGCAGTTAACTCCTCACCTTGAGCGCTGTAGCGTTCTGCAACTTCAATAACTCGATCGTACAGCATCTGGGGCAAAACAATGTGGCGCGCGAAAATATTCGGGCGGTTTTGATAGCCAATTCTCAGCGCATCGCCGAAACCTTTAGTAATTAACAGAATTGTGCGATCGCCCTTTCGTTCCAGCAAAGCATTTGTCGCCACCGTCGTCCCCATTTTAATCGCTTCAATTTGTGTAGCGGGTATGGGAACATCTGCAGCAATTCCCAAAATGTCGCGGATTCCTTGAACTGCGGCGTCGGTGTAGTGTTCCAGGTTTTCCGATAGCAGCTTGTGAATGACTAACTTACCGTCGGGGTTCTTGGCGACAATATCCGTAAAAGTGCCACCGCGATCTATCCAAAATTGCCAGCGAGTGCGATCGGGAGAAGTAGGATTCATATCTCTTTTTTTTGAAATTTTTGCTTGATTAATTTATAAGTATTCAACAAACTTCTGTTCGAGTCAATTCATAAAATTCATAACTTCTGGTCATAAAAGTCATAATTTCTGGTCGCTCAAACTAGCAGGCGCTCGATCGTGTTAATTATAGATGTCGAATGCCCTTGACTAACCCCTGACAAACACCAGCCAGAAAATCCAAATCCAAAGTCTCAATCCTATCGCTTTCTCGATGATAATGCGGATTTCGCATATTAGCAGTATCAGTCACCATAATAGCCGGATAACCATTATCCCAAAAAGGAACATGATCGCTGCGGCGAGTATCGGGGACAATTAAACCTCGATTCGGCACCGGCAGCCACTCGCAGGGCTGACCAGATTGGCGAATTTTGCCACTCAAATTAATCAAATCGGGAACCGTCTGCAAAGTGCCAATTAAAGCAATAAAATTACCACTATTTGGATAAAAATATTTCAAGCCAGCGGGATAGCTTTGAGAATTAGGATTATGGTTGCAATAACCCAACATTTCCAAAGAAATCATTAACCGGATTGACTTTTGCTGTTGCTTGTATTTAGCTGCATGAAGACTGCTTCCCAAACAACCGTATTCTTCCATATCGAAGGCGACTAATTGCACTGGATATTTGAGCGGCGCAGATGCGATATCCCTTGCGATTTCCAGCAAAACAGCCACACCAGTAGCATTATCATCGGCCCCAGGCGATCCGGGTACAGTATCGTAATGAGCACCAATTACGATCGGCGGCAACTGCTTTTTACTCGCCCGATCGAAGGGGGGTAAATCCAAGATAAAATTGTGATGAATTCGGCCACGCACGGAAAAATCGTCAATTTCTACAGTCCCCCACTGTGCCAACTGTTCGCGGATGTATTGCTGGGCATAAAAATGCCCTTCGGATGCCAAGCAAGGATTGCGATCGCGTACAATTTGAATCAGATGGCTGTGCAGGCGTTCCTTGAGATTCATGCGATCGGAGATACAATGACTACACTAAGATTATATGGGATTGAATTATGATTGGAGAAGTCAGAATCGAAAATTATAAGTCCATTCAAAAGCTGAAACTAGAGTTAGGACGAGTTACCGTATTGATCGGTGAAAATGGCTGTGGCAAGAGCAATATTCTAGAGGCGATCGCCCTTGCTTCTGCTGCGGCTGATGACAAGCTGGATAACGAGTTTTTAGCATCTAGGGGCATCAGAGTTACAGAACCTCAATTTATGCGATCGGCTTTTGAAATGGAAAACTTGGTTAAAGATATCAAAATTGAGTTAAGAGGGAATGAGGGACAACCATTTAGTTGTATTTTGCAAAATGATAATTCTCCCTATTCTCAGTGGGTTAGTAAAAACTTTTTGGGTGATAGTGAAACCTCTATAAAAAATGCTATTAATATTGTTATTCAAAAATACGGTGGAGCAGAAAAAATAAGAGCTATTTTATTAGACCAAACCGAATCTTCTGAACAAGAATTTTCAAAAATTCTCAAAGATTCACAATCATTTATTAGAATTATTAACCTTAATGAATTTATAATTTTTTCTCCTGAAAACCAAGCTTTACGAACTTTTGAAAAAGAAGGTCAAATTCAACCATTAGGGATTAATGGAGAAGGTTTGTTTAAACTATTAAAATTTTTAACTTCCGATGATAACCAAGAGCAGGTTAATGAAATCAAAAAAAAGCTGCAATTGATAGATTGGTTTCAAGATTTTGAAGCTACTCTAAATTTATCACATCTTCACAATTTTCTCCAAATTAAAGATAGGTACTTATCTCCTGATTTAACTTACTTTGACCAAAGAAGCTCTAATGAAGGCTTTTTATTTTTGCTTTTTTACTTCACTTTATTTATTAGCGCTCTCACTCCTAAATTTTTTGCAATAGATAACATTGATGCTTCTCTCAACCCCAGATTGTGTCGCAGATTAATGCAAGAATTAGTCGACTTAGCAAAAAAACACGACAAACAAGTTATATTCACAACCCACAACCCGGCAGTTTTGGACGGTTTGGATTTAGATGATGATGAACAGCGGCTGTTTGTGATCTACCGCAACCAATTAGGGCATACTAAAGCTAGACGCATTCTCAAACCTGAACCTCTCGAAGGACAGGAACCTGTAAAATTATCCGAGGCTTTTTTGAGGGGCTATATCGGCGGACTTCCTAAGAATTTTTAATATGATTAGTTTTGGATTAATTAGTGAGGGATTGACTGACCAGATTGTGATTGAAAATATTCTAGCAGGATATTTCAAGAATCCCGATCTAGATATTAGACCGCTTCAACCCGAAAGAGATAAAAAAGATGAAAACAAATTTAAAGGTTATGGTAGTTGGAGTCAAGTTTTTGCTTATTGCCGTTTAAAAGATTTTCAAGAAGCGTTTCAATTTAATGACTATATAATTATCCAAATAGATACTGATGTTTCAGAAGAGCATGGTTATGATATCCCACAGCGACATGAAAATGGCGAATTCACTCCTAAAGAGTTGATTGAAAAAGTTATCGAAAAGTTTAAAGAGGAAATTGGCGAAGATTTCTACAGTCAATGTCAACAGCGAATCATTTGGGCTATATCAGTACACTCTATTGAGTGTTGGTTGCTGCCACTGTATTATAAAGACAACAAGAAGTCTAAATTCAAAAAGTGTTTAGAAACCTTAAATAAGGAGCTTGTCAAGAAACATAATTTTACAATTGACGCCAAAAAGCCTGAATATTATCGGGAAATTTCCCAACAATATCGCAAGCATAAGGATTTGATGGCTTGTTACCAACACAATCCCAGTTTGACAAGTTTTGTAGTAGAGATTGAAAGCAAGAAAATTGTTATTCCTTTAGAAGACGAGTGGTAAATTTAGGCAATTTTGCCTAAACTTTTCCACCTGCTAAACTTCTGATTCCAATTCGCTAACCCGCAACTGCACGGGTAATTCTACAGAATTCAACTCAGACGACTCTAACAATCCTGTTGCTTCAACTTCTGCACTCGCTTCGCCGTGCCGCACTTTTCGCAATTTCTCACCCAAAGTATCCCGCTGGTTAATCAAATAAATACTCACCAAAGTCAGCCCGACTCCCATCGATTGTAGCGGATTGAGCACTTCGCCCAAAAACAAATTGCCGAATAGCAAAGCAAAAACAGGCGTAAGAAAGGTAAGAGAACTTAAACTGGTTAGACTTCCACTCGAAGCAAAATAAAAGAATAAACCGTAGGCGATCGCACTTCCGAACACAGTAGAATAAGCTAACGCCATCCAGCCGGAAAAATCAATATTCACAAACTGTTCGGACTCAGTTACAGCCGAAATTGCCAACAGTGGCAAACCACCCAAAATCATGTGCCAACCAGTCGCCACCACCGGGTCAACATAACGGCAAACCCAGCGCACCAAAACCGTACCCACAGCCATCGACAAAGCAGCCAACAGCATCAACCATTCTCCACCCTGAAACAACTGTTCGATACCCCCAGAAACCTCCCTGTTTTCAGGATGAAAAAGCCCCAAAATCCAGCCATCGGGCAACCCGATCAAACTGATGCCCGCAACGCCAATAACTAATCCCAACCAGCCCCAAAAACCAATTTTTTCTTGAAACAGCCACAAACACAAAATCGCCACTGCTAGCGGTTGAGAATCAATCATCACCGAACCCAAACCCGCACCGGTTCTCGCCAAACCTTCAGCTAAAAAGCCTTGAAACAAAGTAGCGTCAACCAAAGCAAACAGGGAAATCCACAGCCAAGCTTTCCAACCCTGCGGCTGCGGTTTTCCCATGAATGCCGCCGCCAGCAGCACCAACACGCCCGCAGGTACTAAACGCACAAATGCCACAAACAGTGGCGTTGTGTGCGGCATCACCCCCTTCATGGCTACCATCGCGGTTCCCCACAGGAAAAACGGCGCAATTAGCAACAGCGGGGCAAAAGGCAGTTTTGAATCGGTAAGCTTTAGCTGCATGGCGGAGACTCCAAATAATTGATGAGATTGATTCTCGTGGGGATGATGTAGTTTTGTTAAGCAATTTTTACAATTATATATTGGTGTTGAGTTAAATGCGATCGCACAAATCTTGATCGGCCATTAGGAATAGGCAAGATGCCTGTTGCACAAAATCAAGGTGGAACAGGCATCTTGCCTGTTGCAAACAATCTGGAACGGGCTCTTCGGTCTGTTGCGAACACAGGCACAACATCTACCCCTATGAATAAGGCACACTATAAGAAGTTAGCTACAAAAATCCGTAACATTGCCTGTACACTGCCCATGATTTGGCCATTCAAGCCCCGCTACCGCAAACAAATAGCCCGTATCGAAATCACCGGAGCCATTGCCGGAGAAACCCGTAAACGAGTCCTAGAAGCTCTCAAAACCGTTGAAGAACGCAAATTTCCCGCCTTGCTGCTGCGGATAGACAGCCCCGGCGGCACTGTCGGCGATTCCCAGGAAATTTACAGCGCGCTCAAGCGTTTGCGCGAAAAAGTCAAAATTGTCGCCAGTTTCGGCAATATTTCAGCTTCTGGCGGAGTTTACATCGGCATGGGAGCCGAGCATATAGTTGCTAATCCCGGTACAATTACCGGCAGCATTGGCGTGATTATCCGGGGCAACAATCTAGAACGGCTGTTAGAAAAAGTAGGCGTTTCTTTTCAGGTGATTAAATCGGGGCCGTATAAAGATATCTTGGCATTCGATCGCGAATTGACCGATCCTGAACAGCAAATTCTGCAAGACTTGATCGACACCAGCTACCAGCAATTCGTGGAAACGGTTGCGGAAGCCCGTTCATTGGCTGTTGAGAAAGTGAAAAGTTTTGCCGACGGTCGGGTTTTTACCGGTCAGCAAGCCTTAGAATTGGGTTTGGTCGATCGACTGGGAACAGAAGAGGACGCTCGTCGCCTTGCAGCCGAACTCGCAGGCCTCGACCCTGAAAAAACCGAGTCTTGCACCCTAGAAAAACAAAAACCTTTCCTAAATCGCGTCTTGGGGAGTAGTCTGGATATATCCGGGCTTTCAGCTTACAATAATGTTCTGGAATTCGAGCTTTCTACTAGCGGTTTGCCGCTGTGGATGTATCGCCCGTGATTAAATAAATTAGTCATTGGTCAGGAGTCAGTAGTCATTAGTTACTCCCTGGATGATTGGGCGATTGAAATCTGTTGACCTCAAACTCAAATGTGGCGCATCGCCCGTCATAAGCGCTTCGCGCTGGCTTCGCCTACGAGTTTGAGGTCAAACTACACAAACCAAGTCCACTCCTAGCGGACTAAAAAATAAACTGAGTATTTAAGCCTAATTTAGTATAACTACTTATTAGTGACTAATAACTACTGACTAATGACTAATGACTGATGACAACTAACAAAAAATGGAGGAAATTGGCGTGGAGTGGCAAGTGCGCGCGATTCGTGGGGCAACTACTGCTAGTGATAATTCGGTCGCAGCAATTCGAGAAGCGGTGAGAGAATTGTTAGATGAATTAGAAGCAAAAAATGATATAAATCCCGAATTAATTATTAGTGCTACGTTTTCTGCAACTCGTGATTTAGATGCTGTGTTTCCGGCGGCGATCGCCCGCGAACGTCCCCACTGGTGTAATGTTCCTTTGTTGGACGTACAGCAAATGCACGTTGAGGGTTCTTTGCAACGCTGCATCCGGTTTTTAATTCACGTTAATTGGCCCGCACACGTTGAAATTTATCATCCTTATTTGCGGGGAGCTCAAAATTTGCGGCCGGATTGGAATTTAGCGGTTGCGGGGGCTGGGGAAAAATAATAGATTCACTTTAGGCTTGATTGAAAAGTTAACTCACCATTACAGGTGGGTTTTTTTACGGGATTTGACACAGTACAAAACCTGCCCTGCGGATATATGGTTAAAAGCTTTTATTATAAAAAAAACCCGGCTTCTCAAAGAAACCGGGTTTTTTGTCAATCAGACGCTTTCTTGTGATGCAGCCTAATCCCTAAAAAAATGTCATATATAAAATTCCAAAAGTCCTTTTTCCCTTCCAATATTCCCAAACTTTGAGGAGAACCTTTCTCATCCAACAGCGGCTTGACAGCTTCGTAAGCAGGCTTGTAATTGTACCAAGGAATAGAAGGCCACAAGTGATGAATCAGATGATAATTCTGCCCCAAAATCAAGATATTTAGAATAGGACTAGGATATACTCTGGCATTTTTCCAACGATCGCGATCGTGAAATGGACGGTGCGGCAAATAATCAAAAAATAACCCCAAGGCTAATCCCACTACTAAAGCAGGAGAAAACCAAAAATTCAGCACGTAACCTAAATGGTCGTACTGAATGGCGATATAAACCACCCCGATCACAAACAAACGGCTAAAAAACCATTCCAATAGTTCGTATTTCCGCCACAGTTTGCGCTTAAAAAAGAAAATCTCGTGGTAAAAAAACCTTGCAGCAATCAACCACAGAGGCCCGCCCGTAGAAACATAATGGTCGGGATCGTTATCTGGATCGTTAACGTGAGCGTGATGCTGCATATGTACCCGTGTAAACACCGGAAAAGCAAAACCCAACATCAGCGCGCTACCGTGTCCCAAAATAGCGTTAATTGTACGATCGCGATGGGCCGCATTATGAGACGCATCGTGAATCACAGTTCCAGCCATGTGCAAAGCCAACACGTTCAGCGAAAAACAGCACCACTGCGGCCATCCCCAACACCAGAAACCCAAGTTAGAAATCACGAGAATCACTACTGCACTCAAAAACAGCAGCAGTGTCGGATTAAAGTCACCGGGAGGACTCAGAAACTCTTTCGGCACTGTCAGCGGCCGTCCTGCCTCCGACATCTTTGTTAAGACTCCTTAATATTTCACACTTGCGTAGTATAAGATACAAGCCAGACAATAGTAAAGTTTTATGAAAGAACTGAGTTCGATCGCCAGAAACTAGCCTCTGCACAAACAGGAAAGTATTGCTGTTGTACAAGGATACCAGTCCTAGATTAGCCAAAAGGGCTGAGCAGACTACATAAAATAAATGGGTATGTCTGTATTTATGTCAAGCCTGAGAGCGGAAAAATTTGCAAAAAAGAGCGCTCCCGAAGAAAAAATTACCGATGGGTAAAAAGTCAGATATTCTATATATTGTTCAATACCTGCTTTTTTGACGACTATCAAAATTTTTAAGAGTTGAGACTAGCGTCATTGCTTGTAGTGCAAAGATGAAACGTTAGCCGAAATTTAAACAAGAAATCCACCTGCCTCCCCAGAACACCGCTGATGCAATTGCCAAAAGCCCTACGCCGGACTAAAATCGTCGCCACCATTGGCCCAGCAACTTCGGACCCACAAGTGCTGCGTCAGCTCATAGAAGCCGGTGCCACAACTTTGCGACTCAACTTTTCCCACGGAACAGAAGAAGACCACCAGCGCAGCATTCGCTTAATCCGGCAAACGTCCTTTGAACTCAACCAGCCGGTCGCCATCCTCCAAGACCTCCAAGGCCCGAAAATTCGTTTAGGGCGCTTTGAGACAGGCTCTATAGTTGTCAAAAACGGCGATCCTTTCATTCTCACCAGCCGCCAGGTTCCCGGCACCCAGCTCATTTCTTCAGTCACCTACGATCCCCTAGCAGACGAAGTTCCAGAGGGAGCAGTGATTCTGCTCGACGACGGGAAAGTGGAAATGCGCGTCGAAAAAGTAGACCGCACTTCGCGGGAATTGTACTGCCGCGTCGTCGTCGGCGGGCCGCTTTCTAACAACAAAGGCGTGAATTTTCCGGGAGTTTACCTGTCGATTAAGGCGCTGACTGATAAAGACCGCAAAGATTTAATGTTCGGGCTCGACCAAGGTGTCGATTGGGTGGCCCTGAGCTTTGTACGCAATCCCCAGGATATGCTCGAAATCAAAGAGCTAATTGCCAGTGCGGGCAAGCAAGTACCGGTGATTGCAAAGATCGAAAAGCACGAGGCGATCGAACAAATGGAGGAAATTCTCACCCTTTGCAACGGCGTGATGGTCGCCCGTGGCGATTTGGGAGTGGAACTGCCCGCCGAAGATGTGCCGATTTTGCAAAAGCGGCTGATTGCTACCTCCAACCGCCTTGGTATTCCGGTAATTACCGCTACCCAGATGCTCGACAGCATGGTCAACAATCCCCGTCCCACCCGCGCCGAGATTTCCGACGTGGCCAACGCGATTCTTGACGGAACTGATGCGGTGATGCTCTCGAATGAAACTGCTGTCGGCAAGTTCCCCGTCGAAGCGGTGGCGACGATGGCGAGAATTGCGGTGCGGATGGAGAGGGAAGGAATTAAACGGAATATTAGGAATGTAGAAGATATTGGTCGATCGATCCCCAACGGCATCAGCCAAGCAGTCAGCCAAATCTCCGAACAGTTGAACGCGGCGGCGATCATGACGCTGACTAAAACCGGCGCTACAGCCCGAAATGTCTCGAAATTCCGACCGAAAACTCCAATTTTGGCAGTTACTCCTCACGTAGACGTAGCCCGACAACTGCAATTAGTATGGGGAGTCAAACCCTTGCTGGTGTTGGATTTGCCCTCAACCGGCCAGACATTTCAATCTGCGATGACTGTCGCCCAGGAAAAAGAGTTAGTGTGCGACGGAGATTTAGTGGTGATGACCGCCGGTACTCTGCAAGGGGTTGCCGGATCAACGGATTTGATCAAAGTTGAGGTAGTGACAGCGGTTTTAGGCAAAGGCACCGGTGTCGGTTTGGGATCGGTGAGCGGCATGGCCAGGGTTGCTCGCACTGCTGCGGATGTGGCGAATTTCCACGCAGGAGACATTTTGGTAGTGGAACACACCAGCGTCGCTTTTGTGGAGATGATTCGGAAAGCAGCCGGTGTGGTGACGGAGGAGGACAGTTTGACTTCTCACGCCGCGATTATCGGTTTGCGGTTGGGCGTGCCGGTGATGGTGGGCGTGAAGAATGCCACGCGGGTAATTCGGGACGGAACGATGCTGACGCTTGATATGCAGCGGGGTTTAGTTTATTCCGGGGCCAGAGGCGGCTCAACTGACACGGAAGTGACCGTTTAACTGTTGGTGAGCTAGGAGTTTTGGAGTTGTGAATTAAATTCTACAACTCCTTGCTTTTTCAGCTTAGGTTGTGCTACAATTCAAAATTGTCTGTGCCGATGTAGCTCAGGGGTAGAGTATTCGATTCGTAATCGAACGGTCGTGGGTTCAAATCCCACCATCGGCTTTGGGTTTAAGGGATTTTTGTCTATGCTTTAGTCTATGACTGAGCTCAAACTGAGCTCAAAACGCAGTTTAACTACTCAAAAATGCTCTCGGCAAAGTAGCCGAGAGCATTTTTATTTGCCCTAAATCCTTGTGTGGTGGAGATGGTGAATTTTTTAAATCAACAGTTAAACCTAAGTTCGTGAAAATGGCGATCGCCATGAACCGAGTTAATGACCTGGCAGTCACAAGTTCGAGCCACAAAATGCGTGAATGGCGATCGCGTGCATCAGCCAATCATCGCGCAAAAATAGGGTAAAATTGCGATCGAAGCGTCACACTCTGTTCAACATTCAGCAGCCCATGCAAAAAGTATCGGAGATGAGAGTAGAAAACTTAGATGATCGGGGCTGAGTAGCAGGTCTAATTGATCACCTAGGAATCTTCCCAAAAATCGGTAGTCCTGCATATAGCAATCCTAAGTGATTTTCTAGATTTCTAAAATCTGAAAGTCTTGCTATACAAGAAGTCTAGGAAGACAAGAGGAAGTTGTGTTGTGAGACTCAGATCGGATTGCTATAATTCGTTGATGCGATTCCTTGGGAGGGAATATTTCTAGTAGTCGCATACTCCAAACCCTGCCTCAATAGTTTAAAGTGAAGGATCTCACCAGTTAATTAAGAGCAGCGAAAAGATGACCCAGAATCCTATCAATCAGCTTGGCGAAACTATCCCCCAAACACTAAATGGTTATGATCCTAATGTGTTTCCAGCTTTTCATCAAATGCTCTCTACTCACTTTCCAGGGGCATTACCCATGAGCAAGTACATGAGAAAGACGTTCCAAAGCTTGAGTACCTACGGTTTTTGTGATGAAAATACGATGGGAATGATAGCAATTTGTCGGGATGAAATCGCCGAACCTCTATTCGCCGAAGTAATTCGATACTGGGGGAAAACCTTTAATTGTTGCAGTTTAGCTGGATTTGTAATGATGGGCAAAACTGGGTTAGCTTCTGCGACAGACCATACCCCTATAGTTGATGGCATTCGTCGTTTTACCTTTTATGCCATGCCCCACATCGCTATTTCTAGACATGGCGATATTGGCATGGTTTATCGAGATGGTATTCAAAAAGCTTCCCATGCCTGTGGAGCATTAGAAGCGATTGTTGAAGAGTTGGCAGCGGGGCACCTGAAGCTAGAAATGGATATGCAGGATATTGAACAAACAATTATTCGGCAAAAAATTCTTTCAACCATTACCTATGGAGATAAACCCGATTTAATAGAAATTACAAAATTGGCATCTCGAATTATTTCTGAGGATGTCGAACATCTTTTAGATACCCTGGATCGCTCTATTTTTACCTATGCCGTTATGACCGGCATTCAAATTCACGGCCCCCTGGGCACCCACTGGATTTATCCGCAAGATTTTTATGTTGTTGACAGCGATATTCCGGGAGGAAAAAGAATACTTCAAACTGTTCGATAATCTCTACTAAAAGGAAGATTCAAGGTGCGCTAGCATAAGAAATTATTAGAAATTATTAGAATATATAGCAAAACCATTTGATTTGTAAACAATCGATTCAATCATCACAAGCGTTTCAGGTTGTTCTACATTCATGACTCAAATAGACTTGCTATAGATCCCATGTGATTGGATAGTGTTTTAGAGAATTAAACAGTTTTTCTGACGCTACGAGATATTCTTTGTCTCAGGGTATTATTAAATCTTTCTATAAAGTTTGTCATACCCGTATCCTTTCTTACTAATCTGTGTCTTTTTTGAGGAAAAAGTATCCCATAAGGACGCCAAAAGTTTGTAGAACTTACAGCACATTGACGATATACTGCGAGCAATGCTGTGTCCTTACGGGAAGCTTTTTTAGATTGGTATTAGTTCCGATCGCACAATTTCCACTGCAAAAACGCGAGCAAACTCAGCGATAACGAGCGATCGCACTCGATCGACCTCAATTCCCGGAATAAACTGCTCCAAACTGCCAACAGGTCGATCAGGAATCCCGCAAGGTACAATTTGCCCAAAGCCTGCAAGATCCGGACAAACATTTAAAGCAAAACCGTGCATCGTAATCCAGCGGCTGACTTTAATGCCGATCGCACCTACCTTGCACCCATCCACCCAAACCCCAGTCATACCGGGAACCCGCGAACCCTTCAACCCCAAAACTTCCAGCACCCCCAACAGCACTTCCTCTAACTGCCGCAAATACCAGTGCAAATCTTGTTGGTGACGCCGCAAATTTAAAATCGGATAGCCCACCAATTGGCCCGGACAGTGGTAAGTCACCTCGCCGCCCCGCTCAACTCGGTGCAGTTCCGGCTGAGTTTGGCCCGGGTCAAATTTCAGAAATTCCAACTTTGCTCCCATTCCCAAAGTGTAAACCGGCGGATGTTCCAGCAAAATCAGGACATCGGGCAAATCTGGATTTACCCGGCGTTCTTGCACGAGTTTTTGCTGGACTTCCCAAGCTTGGGAGTAGGGCACTTGTCCCCAATCGAGGAGTAAGCAGGGTTGTGCATTTAACTGTTGAGGGATGAGAGGAGAAATCATGAAAAAAATCAAGAGTGTATTTACGGAATATTGGCGCAGCTTAAATCAAGAATTGTCAACATATAATAAAAGATTTGGAAGATAAGTGTTTTCCAGAATACATAGTGCTACTGTGTAAAATATACCCACGTTACAGAAGGGAGGGAGCTCTATGAAGCTTGTTATCCAGGGTAAGAATATAGAAATCACCGATGCGATTCGCGAGTACGTCAATCAAAAGGTTGAAAAGGCAGTTAGCCATTTTCAAACTTTGACTACAGAAGTGGACATACATCTATCGGTGGCTCGTAACCCCAGGATCAATCCTAAGCAGACTGCTGAGGTGACAATTTATGCTAACGGCAGCGTGATTCGGGCTGAAGAAAGCACGGAAAGCCTGTATGCTAGCATCGATTTGGTTGCCGACAAGATAGCTCGTCAACTGCGAAAATTTAAGGAAAAACGCCACGACAACAAGACCCAGAGTAGTGCCAAAACGGTTACGGTAGTTGAGGAACATCCTGTAGTAGCAGATCTGATTGGCGATCGAACTCCCGAACTTCCTGCTGAGGTGGTGCGGACTAAGTATTTTGCCATGCCTCCAATGACGGTGCAACAAGCTTTGGAACAATTGCAGATTATCGATCACGATTTCTATATGTTCCGTAACGCGGAAACCGACGAAATTAACGTACTCTACGAACGCAAGAGTCACGGTGGCTATGGAGTTATCCAACCCCGCCACAGCAACGGTAACGGTAATAGCAAAAATGGCAAAACTGCCGAAAGCGCTACATCGGAAAAATCGAGTGTTGCAAAAAGCTAGATAATTGCTGAGTGCTCATTGTTAATGGCTGCAAGCCGTTAGCAAAAAAGGACTAAAGTCCTTACTACAAACCACGAGTTTTTAGTAAGGACTTTAGTTTTTTATTTGTTTTTTAGACAATAGACTTGTATTGCATTCACTCTTCTTGAAATCATCTGCGTCTATCTGTGTTTATCTGCCTTCTATCTGCGGTTGACTTATCCATCACAGATTTATGCAAGAACTCTAATGATTCGGAGTAAGCACTTTGCTGATATTTCTTAAAGAAAATGGATGAAAAATTATGCTATTGGAGTTAAGACAATTGAAGATTCAACCGGGTCAGCAATTACTGGTTGAGGATGTTAACTGGCAACAATTTGAAAGTATTTTGGCGGAATTAGGAGAACGTCGTGCTTCCCGACTTTCCTATAGTAACGGACGGTTAGAAATTATGGTTCCTTTGCCAGAACATGAAAAAGCCAAGGAAATTATTGGCGACATAGTAAAAATTTTGTTAGAAACACGACAAATAGCATTTGAGTCATGGGGTTCGACAACGTTGAAAAATGAAAGCATGAGTCAGGCTGTCGAACCGGATACCTGTTTTTACATTCAAAATCAAGCAGCCGTTATCGGTAAAAATCGCCTCGATATGAGTGTTGATCCGCCCCCAGACTTAGCTATAGAAATTGATCTCACCTCTCGCACGCAGTTGGATAATTATCAAATTCTAGGAGTGCCGGAACTTTAGCGATACGCACGGCGAGGGCTACACTACAAATCAACGTATTGCAAGCCGAACAATATATTGAGTCTGATGTGAGTCCCACTTTCCCCAATATCTAGATTGTTCAACTGGTGAATGAGTACACTCAGCAGAGTCAAGTTGCTGGCCGAACCCGCGCTACTCAAGATTTTAAAAAGTGGGTAGGGGAAAATCTCTAGTCTCAGAACTTTCTTCCTTACTAAAAACCCTTAGTTCGCAGTCAGGAATTTAGTTTTTTCTTGTTTTTTAGACAAGGAGGACTTTCGTCCTCACTACCAACAATATATTTAAGTAAATCCCTCTAACCTTTGATGGCTTCTAAAGTTTTGAGTGCTTCTGCAACGTGTGCTTTGAAGTCTAACATTGAATCAAAAATATGCTTGACAACGCCTTCTTTGTCAATGACATAAGTTACTCGACCGGGCATAATCCACAGGGTAGCTGGAACGCCGTACAATTGCCGAACTTTATTCCCCGTATCACTCAACAGTGTAAAAGGTAACTGATATTTGGTGGCGAATTTCTCGTGAGACTGCTGCGAATCATCGCTAATCCCAATTACTTCTGCACCTGCGTCTTTGAAAACTTCGTAACTATCTCGAAAAGCGCAAGCTTGGGTTGTGCATCCGGGTGTGTCGTCTTTGGGGTAAAAGTAGACTATGACGTTTTTTTTACCTTTAAAATCTTTGAGGCTGACTGATGTGCCAGTTTGAGAGGGTAAGGTAAAATCGGGTGCGGTGTCTCCTACTTTGACTGTCATGTTTTTTAACTGATTAGGTCTGTTTGGGTGAAATTTTAACTTTTGTTATTGTACTGTCTTTTGGGACGAATAGTTCGCAGGTGCGATCAGGCAATTCGACAGCCTCCGATTTTTGCTTTCTCGCACTCCTAAAAAAAAACCATTTTTACCAAATCTGGATGCAGCCGACGATTCGCAGTTACGGGTATTAATTGAAGAGGCTTTTTTGAACCGCACATCCACGGGGATTAAGGAAGATCCTGATTAACAATGAGAGGGGCGGCGCTGAAGCGTTACCACAAAGTTAATTGTTATGGGCCTTTAGTTAAATTTTTTAATTCCCGCCATATTGGAGGAATTTGACCGGAGTGTGTGCGGGGCTGGGTGAGGATTCCTTGAGTGGGACTGAACAGCAATGATAGCACAAAGAATCCCCAGGCAACTAAAACTATTGCGGGGCCGGATGGCAAGTTATAGAAGTAGCTGAGATACATTCCGCTAATGCTGGAAATAACTCCGATTATTGCGCCTAAAATCATTACTTGGTGCAGGCGAGTGACTAGGAGATAGGCGGTACTTGCAGGTGTAATTAATAGGGACAAGACTAGCACTACGCCAACGGCTTTAAGGCTGGCAACTATTGTGAGCGCGATGAGTACCATCAGTCCGAAGTTGAGCAGGTTTACTGGCAAACCTGTTGCTTGCGCTCCTAATGGATCGAACGTGTAAAATAGCAGTTCTTTGTAAAACAATACTACAACTAATAAGACTACGGCGACTATGACGGCTGTGTCGATCGCATCTTCGACCGTAACGCCCAGGATGTTGCCGAAAAGAAAGTGGCTGAGGTCGATTTTGTGGTCTTTTTGGACGATCGTAATTAGGGTGATGCCGAGGGCGAAGAATGCGGAAAATACGATGCCCATTGCGGCGTCTTCTTTAATTGTCGATCGAGCTTTGATCCAAGCTATGATTACTGTACTCAAAACTCCGGCAATGAACGCGCCGAGAAAGATGTTTGCTCCGAGGATAAATGCGATCGCCAATCCGGGCAAAACCGAGTGGCTGATGGCGTCTCCGAGCAAGGCCAGCCGCTGTACCATTAGGTAGCTGCCGACGATCGCGCAGACGATGCCGACGAGAATGGCAATTATGAGCGATCGCTGCATGAATCGGTACTGCAACGGCTCAATTAAGGTTTGTATCATAAAATTATAAAATCACAGTTAACTAATTACTAACAATCAAAGCAACCCGCTTCAATCGGAGATTTACAGCACTTCCGGATATTATGAGGTACAGTATAATCGACTAAAAAATAATTTTCCCCTGAAAGCATATTCAGTAGATTTGCGAAAAAAAATAGTAGCAGCACATAAGCGAGCAAAAGCTGTCTATCCGAACAATAGCAGTAATATTTGCTGTGAGTAAAAGCTTAGTTCAAAAGCTTGTCAAACAACAAAATATAGAGGGAAATGTACAGCCAAAACCTAGAGGGAAACCGAGGTATAGTCATTTGAATAATTCCGAAACAGAGATAACGAGAAATAGTGACAGCAAATGCCGATGCAACCTTAGTAGAGTTGGGTGAGCTATTTGCCCACAGAACAGGAAATTGGGTGGGTAAAACAGCAATGTGTAGCGCGTTACAGAAGTTGGGATTAAATCGCAAAAAAAAAGGGTCAGGAGTAGCCAAGCAGGGACAAAAAGAGTGAGGAAGAGTTTTATTTTCTGTGCGGATAGGGGGACACCTAACTGATAGCCGTTTCAAACAAGAATGCAACTGTAGGCAATATCCAAACCCCGATAGTCATCCTTGATTCGCAATCTAAAATCTAAAATCTAAAATTGTAGGACGCACCCAACCAGTTTCAGTTTACCTGCTTCGACAAAATTAAATTAAGCACGTTTAACTCGTTGGAACTTAAAAGATATTTATCTGTAAAAATCTTTTCTCTACTTTGCTCTAAACTGTAGCTTCTAAACACGATAAATGGAAAATCTCGATACTTGTGCCCGATCGGCATTACACTATCTACAGGGTAGATCGATCGCACATAAGCCGACAAGATATCCCGATACCGCCTGTCTTCCGGTTCTTCCAGCTTACTGTCAGCAAAATACTCCTGCATTTCCTCCCCGCTAACAAAAGCAAACAGGGGTATGGCATAATAGCGATCGAACTGCTGACTCTGCTCTTCAAAATACTGAGTTTTCTCCACATCGCTGTTGAGAAATTGCAATAACTCGATCGCACCTCCTCTAATTGCCGATCGTACATTCTCCGGGTACGACTCGCTATCCCTGATGCGATACATTTTTTGCAGCAACTGATTATCTACACATTTCTTGATTTCCTGATGCAGTCGCATCTGGTAGTTTTCCAGCAAATTTTGCTTAGCTAGAGGTACTACCAACAAACTCCCACAAACATGACCAATCTCTAAATTATCATAACTCAGCAAACCTGCAAGAGGATTACACTTGTCCAAAAACTTCCGATTAAAATCCTCCCGCATTTCCAGGTAAGAATCGCCCTTTTGACGAGACTTATCAGAATTCGTCAAAACGAACTCCCCGCGACCCAAAAGCTGTTCCAGACTCCTATAAACCTCCTGTAACAACCTATTTCCTCGGTGGCTTTCGCTTTTTAACGTCTTAATTAGAGAAGCCATTTTGCTGCTAAAAGTATCCCCCACTGCGGAAACCGACTTTCCACCAATCGGAATCATCAAAAACTTATCCCTACCTAAATAACCGTATCCCGAAATTCGCGTCATCACCGCCGTCTTGAGAATTAGCAATAAATTTAACAAACTCAATTTGCTTTCTTGCAGGGAAAGTTCCGCATCATCAGCGTAATAAACTGCGGTATCAGATAGATAAAAAACCAATTCTTTGTCTTCACCATCAAGGGTTTTACCTGACTCATCTTCCCCGCGTCCCCGATAAATCACCTGTATCACTTCCATCAGATTTTTCTCTATTTGGAAGCGGGGAATATCCACTAAAATATGCTTAGTTTTCGGGAAAGAAAGTCCACGACTTCCCGAGGCAGTCATAAAGATTACTTTAGCTGTAGTTTTGAATTCCTGTATTTTTTGTTTCTCCTCTTCCGAGATATTCGCGTGAATTTCCAGATAATCGGTAAAAGGCTCAAACTTTTCGCGACTCTCTTTAATTTTTTCAATTAATTCTGCCAATCTTTGCTTGTTTTGAATATATACTATAATTTGTTCCACACCGGGGATTGCTAATCGCTGATTGATATCCTCAATTATTTCAGACTGTACCCGCTTGAGTAAATTACTATTTTGTTTCAAAGGGGCATCTTCCTGATATTTAACACTTTCTACAAATACCTTGTAAGTTATCTCTAAACTGCGCGCCGGGTAGGAATTCGCATTGATCACCTTTGCAGGTAGATTCTTAAATTTAAAAGGAATGACTTGTAAAGGTTCAATTATATTAGAATTTTTGGCTAACTTTTTAAAGTAGATTTTATCGGGTTCCGGTGACGTGTTATCAAGGTGTTGTTTAATCACCTCGGAGTCCACAATCGAAGCATCGGCTACAATAATTTTAGTATTAAAGCCGTGTTCCAGCTTGTGCAACTCATGTTTTTTGACAATCTTAGCAATTCCATCTAAAAACTCAACCCCACCATCATCTCCAGTAATTTCATCGATCATAATAAAAATATGTTTGATGCGACTGGATATTTCTTGCATCTTAGCGGGAATGACAAATTTATCCCGTTTGTTGTAAGTATCTTGAAATATATTTTCTAAATAATCAAGGGTATTTTGTCTATTTTCTTTCATTCTCAAAGATTGGATAGAAACCGTAGCGACAATATTATTAGAAATTTTACAGTTAATTACGCTATAAATTCCATTGCAAATGCTATTTAGCACTCCCATAGTTTTGAGGCTAGCTGGTTTAATTACGGTTTCATTCTTTCTTTCAATTTCTCGCTGGTGGTATTCTTTTACCTGAACCTCGGGATTATCTTTGAGAAAATGAACCGTTTTTTCTGTAAAGTTTTCGCTACGGCTATTGGAGGCGTACTTGACAGTACGCCGGCCAGCATTACTTGCAATAAGGTCTGAGTTTGTGTTAATACAGAATAACCGATCGTCGCACAGGAAACCAGTCTTTGTATCTTTAAATTTTTTGATAATATCCAAGTTTACTTGCTTGCGGGGACTGACGTACAGGAATAAGAAACCGTCGTCGATATGGGTTTTGAGGAAATTGGCGATCGCAGTTGTTTTACCTATTCCCGGATTCCCAGTCAAAAAGATATAAGTTTCATCAGACTGAAGCGCTTTCACAATCAATTCAGCGTGAGCACTTCTCAAATGTAATCCGCGAGAAATTTGCAACTCATCTGCCAGTTTATCTGATATAATATCTATTGAATTAACAAAATTGTCTATCCGCTCAGTATGAGGTAGAGGTTCAGTGACATTTTTCCCAATTCCTAACAAAGAATCAACAAACTTTCTGCCTTCTTTAAAACTGCGAGCCGCGTTGAGTTGAATAACATCTAAAACTTCGCTGCGAGCATCGCTAATCTCTTTACCTTTCGGTTCATTCTGGTAAATCTGGGCACAAGTTGCTAATAACTTGATTTTGTCCTTGCGTAGGGAAATTGTGCTAATATTGCGATCGCCATAACCAACCACATTAAACAAAACCTCAGCATCGCTTGAAATTATACCAGTTTGTTGTAGAAATCCATAGAAACTGTGAGCATAGCTACCAGCCTGAATTAACTTAGTGCTTTCCTTATCCTTATACTTAAAAGCTGTAAAAAATCGTTTTAAATCCTCCGAGAAATCCACACCTAAAGTGCTGGTATCCATCCGCAGATTAGAAAACACACTTTTCGATCGCAAATAGCTAATTTCTCTCATCAAATATTTCCGTATCACCTCTATTTCATTGAGATCCTCCGGTTTTGGAGCTAGCGTCGGAGAAAACACAGACAAATCAACGCAGAGAATTCTAAAATCATTGCCATACTGTAACAGCATCAGCGTATCAGCCTGCAAAAACTCGCCTTTTTTCGAGTAGCGACGGATGTAGGAGTTAATCTCATCATCTGATAAACTCGGTTTGGCGGTTTTTAACTGAGACAATAGCTCTTTAAATGCTTCTTTCTCACCCTTGTTATAGGTTCTGATACTGTTAGCATCACTAAAACTGCACTGACAGTACAAAATTTTTAAGCGCTGCAAATTCCAGCCAGTAGATTTGACGTAATCCCGGAAAAAATTTAACCCACCAATAAAGCCTTTTTGGACAAAAAACAGGCTCCATTTTTCAACAACCTCAGCATCTAAAATACTCAGCAGATTAGCTTCTCTGATTATTTCCGTCATCATCTTTGGCAATTTGAGATGCTGCAAATCCAGACTGTAAGAATTACCAAAATTGTGAGCTAGCTTTTCCTTTTTAATATATGCCAAAATCCCAATATTAAATCCAACCTCAAACAGCCGTCCAAAATCTTCACTTATCATTATTTTGTACCTCCCTCAGTTACGCTCAATACTTCTCTTACCTTATTCAAAAAAGCCAGCGAGTTAAAATCCGCACTCCCGCCTCCATGACTAAACACAGATAGAGTACCAACTGAATCATCGCCGATAATATGAGCGTAAGGATCGAGTTTCAAACTAATGTGTTGACGGGCTTCATACCTAGAAAAGTGGAAGATGGTTAAATAGTGCAGTAAAGTATCTTTAATTTCACCATCGTACATCAAACCTTGGCGAATATCTTGGTCATCCAGAGTGCCTTCATATATCTTCAACAGTGTCGAGTAAGAAATCACACCGTTGTAAAAGTTCTTTTCCCCTTGCTCTACTTTGATACCATTAAACAGATTAAAAAACATCACAGCTTGGTGACTGGGATCTTTTGATAAACTTTCCAGTTCCGTGGTATCCTGAATGTAGAAAGATTCTCCCTTGTGTTGTTTAGGACTTCGGACGTAATATTTATCAAAAAATACCGGATAAATCTTGATATCTTGCCGATCTCCTTTCAAAGTTTGGATTAGTTTTTTTGACATAAAAAACAATTGCTCGTCTTCATCAGTCTGGGTAATGTGTAGTGTGCTTGTATAAGGTGCTTGTGCAATATATAGGAAATTGCGATATCCATATTTATATAGTTGACTGACAGTATCTTCTAGGATTGACGGCTGACTGTAAAGGTGTTGAACGCTGTAATTTTCTGACAAAGTTTTCAGCATTCCGACTTGAATTGTATCCTCTGATAGGCGTTTAATTCCCGCAACTTCGCCTAACAAACAGGTTTTTCTCTGAAAGCGATCGCTATTACCTTTTCTTGCATCGCTTTCGCAACTTGATACGACAATAATTGCTAAATTGTCCAACTCTGGAGATAGTGGAACATTCCGAAATTTAAACTTTTTAGGCAATATTGAATACAGGGAACTCAAACCGTTGCGAATACTGTAACCATTCGGTTTTTGCTTGACACGAAAGCCTTGAGAAGTCGAGCGGTATTTTTCACTAAACAGATGAGACAATGTTTTAGAAACGTTAGCCATAAACTTTTCAGACGGCGAAGGGTTATTCTGGTCGCCTTCGTGAAGTCTCACCATCGGAATAAACAAATTCTTTTTCTGATTGTGTAACAAGATTTGCAGGCAAATATAAGACAGAAGCGAAACACAAAATTTGTAAACAAATGCTGCATCTGGTTTCAAACCGTCCTTGCCGTCTAAACGTTTATTGTTATAACGAAACAACAGCAATTTATACTCCTTGGAAAAACGGCTGTTATATACATTCATCAGACTTTCAGGAACCCAAAGTACAGGCAAAGTATCGATGTCCTTAATGTTATATTCCATGCTGAAATTCTGGAATTCATCAGTAGGGAAGTAGCGGACATCTTCGATTGTGATATTGACTGGTAGCTGACAGATAGCTGTTTCGTTGATGCTCGATTGTTCGACGGCGATATACTGGAGTGATTGTTTGGGATTTCGTTGCAGAACATCAGTGAAAAATCGACCAGTCGTTAAAGCGTTATCGATGTCTTCTAGGATGCCTCTTTTGACGCTGATATGTCGCGGTTCTGTGCGACTTGGCAAAATTGTTTGCCTATCTATAAAGTTTTTTAATAATTGCTTGAGACTGTTTATTTTAAATTCTATATTATATTCAGTTAGCCCTCTTTTGATTCCTCTAAATATCGCCTTTTTCTTTTCTTCATCAGAACCTCTGAGTACAGAGATTACTGCTTCAAAGCTTTGTCTAGGATCGTAATTTAATTCAGATTCAGGTTTGTAATCCGGCGCTAAAGGATTGCTCAGAGAAGCAAATACAAAATAGTACAATAATGCTATTTTTAAGACCTTGCGAATAAAGGTTTCGCTAGTGTAACTATCGGCTAATTCGGCTTTATGTTCCTCACTTTCAGGATTGAGCAAATTCAGGTTATAATCAAATACAGGTTCACCGCCGCGGGCTTGAACTTCGTTGCCAAATTTCAGTTTTAAACCAAAAATATATTTACGTTCATTCAAATGGCTGTCTGTGGTTTCTCCTAAATAACCTGCTACAATCGGAATGATGGGAAGTGCATCTAAGACTTCCGCTCTGGAAAACATATCTCTGTAGTTAACAGTGATGCCAGCATAATTGACATTATAATAGCCGTCATCTTTTGTGCGATCGCCAATGTATACTTCGAGCAACCTGAGACGCCGGATCAAGTCTTCTAAATAGACGATACCAACACTATCTGTGCTGCTATTGCGAATGTTTTCTAGCAGATACTCTAAATAGGTAATCTTAGCTTCTTTATTCAGCTTACCTAGAGTTTCTTTGTCTACAACTTTGAGCAACTTATGGAAATCAGAATTTTCATTTTGCACCATCTCATCAAGCAGATGATGCAGTTCTTGCTTATCGCTGTTAGTGTCAGCATTTTCCTCAATGTAATTCTCTAAACCCTCCTTCAGTTGTTGCTGAAAAATGTCTGAATCTCGCACGGCGATAGTTAATTTATGCAGCTTTAAAATTGCCGTTGTTCCCACAGTATTTGGGCGCTGCAAAGTTAGCTTCTTTTTTGCTAAGGTAGGAGAGGATTTGGCAAAATCGTATTTGAAACCTAAGTCGGTGCCACTTCCCTGAAAAGACCGTGATTCTAAAGGCTCAATTAAGCTAGCTACGAAATTTTCAATACCATCTCCTCCCACAACAGATGCTAAATGTTGTCGCAAATGTTCTCTAATTTGTCTAATTTGAATGCCAAATCTAGTTTCAACTTCCGCCGGAAAATTGACTGTAGCCGAACGTGCTTGACGTTCACAAGAACCCAAAGGTGGCAAGACTTGCGAAGTGGCTATTTGATTAGCTGCCGCGTCAATATCTATTAGCAGACGACGCTTATCAGCCGAAATGCTAAAGAGATTGTTTTCCTGCAAAACTTCTAAAATCTTGGCCAGCAAATCGCCATAGTCCACTGGAACTAAATCGCTGTCATCCAATCTTAAGATGTTCACCCTGTTAACCCCTTCAAAAAGCTTGAATCCACTCTTTCACATCGTACTCAGTCCAAACCCCATTTACCCAATAAGGATCGGCTTCCACCAATTGTCGCACCGCCGCCTCATCTTCGGCTTCGTAAATTGCAAAAACTTTAGTTAAATCTTTTGTAGGCCCGATCGTACTTAACACACCCGATTCCTTCTGCTTAGCCAATCCGGCTAAATGAGCGTCCCGAAAGGGAGCGCGTTTTTCTAGAACATCTTCGCAGTAACTTCCCCACATCACATATTTGGTCATATTTTTGAGCTTTAGATGAATTTGTTTAAAAGTTATTGTACAATAAGAGTAAGAGGTTTTAACTAAAATTTTAAGAATAAGATTAATGAACTGCAGAGGGCGCAGAGGAAGAGGGGAAAGAGAGATGATTGTTAGATAGGAGAAGATTGCTATGACTTTATTAGACATTCGCCTGTTGACGGTTGAAGAATATCACCGGATGGCGGAAATTGGGATTCTTGACGAAGATGAACGAGTAGAATTACTGGCGGGACAGATAGTAAAGATGGCAGCCAAAGGAACAGCCCACGGTGCGGCGATTGCGCGCACGAAGATATTACTGGATAACCGTTTAGGAGAGCAGATTTTTGTGCGACTGCAAGACCCGGTTCGGCTCAATAATTACTCTGAACCCGAACCCGATATTTCTGTAGTCATACCAGATCCACTTTACTATGAAGACCACCATCCAACTCCCTCAGAAATTTATCTGATTATTGAAGTTGCCGATACTACGCTGAGAACAGATTTGGGGATAAAAGCAAATCTTTATGCTCAATCTGGAATTGCAGATTATTGGGTTTTGGATGTTAATAATCGGCAACTTCACGTTTTTCGACAACCGAGTCAGGATGGTTATCTAAGTCAAGTGATTCTGGCGGATGATGGGAGTATTTGTCCTTGGCAATTTCCTGATATTTCCTTCGCTGTGCGGGATATGTTGCGGCCCTTGGTGTCAATTTAACGATTTTTCCCTGAGTCCGCCAGGGAATTCATTCCCTGGCGGTTTATTAGTGAGTAGGAGCCTATTTTAGCTTCTCAAACTAACGCCGAATTTTTCAACTAAAATATCGCGAACTTTTTGTTGTGCCGGTTCGACATCGGTTTCGCTCAAAGTTCGATCGCCCGCGCGGTAAATTAACCGAAAAGCCAAACTCCGCTGTCCCGCCGGCACATTGTCGCCCCGATATTCGTCGAACAGTTCCACGGAATCCAGCAAACTACCCGCCGCCTTTTTCATCGCACTCTGCATCTCAACAACCGGAACTTCAACTGGTGCGAAAAATGCAATGTCTCTGTCAGAAGCGGGGAAACTCGAATAACCCGCGAACTTGCGAGTTAAGTTGCTCGATCGCTCTAATTCACCCAACAGCACCGCTAAATCTAATTGAAACACGTAAACCTGCTCCGGCAAATCCTTTTCCTGCTGCAATTGCGGGTGCAACTGTCCAAAAACTCCTAAATGTTTCCCGTTTAACGATAACGCCGCCGTGCGGCCCGGATGCAAGCGTGTATTAGAGGAATCACTTTGATATTCCACCGCCAAACCCAGCCCCTGAAAAACGCTTTCCAAAACCCCCTTGGCCTCAAACCAAGTCAAAGGTCGATCGCGCCCTCCCTGCTGCCATTTCCACACAGTCGGATCGCCGCCGATAATCCCCGCAACTGCATCGGCTTCCTTCATTGCATCCCCATCTTTCCAGAAAATGCGGCCGACTTCAAAACCGTTTAGTGCCCCATTTCCCTGTTCCAAATTGTACCCGAAAGCATCAATCAAACCCGACAGCATTTCAGTCCGCAAAGCCGAATACTCCACAAACAGCGGATTCGCCAGCACCACCTGATTGTCTCCCTCAGTTTTCACCAAAGAATAGTGCATCAACTCCGTCAACCCGGCCGCCCGAAAAGCCGATCGCACATTCCGAATTGCCGCATATTCCGGCGACAGATAACCGGCCGCCGTTTTGCTGGGCAAAGTATCGCAGAAATTGTCATAACCGTGGAGTCTGGCAACTTCTTCAATTAAGTCAATTTCCCTTTCTAAATCGCGGTAACGGTAAGGAGGAACAGTTATCGCCAACACCCGTTCTTTTTCCGTGGGAACAACTTCGCAGCCCAAAGCTGTCAGAATATTTTTCACCTCTTCCGGTTCCAGATATTTAGAACCGCCGGTTTGTCCTCTTTTCAACTGCCCCAAAACCAGATTTACTCGGTCTAAACGCAATTCGAGCGATCGCGAAAAACTCAAATCATCGCCGGAACTCGCCGTTTTCTGCACCGTCGCAGCGCCTCCAGCCAACTCCAAAATTAGGGCGACAGCGCGGTTGCAAGCAGTCGTCAAAGCCGCCTGATTCACCCCCCGTTCGTAGCGGATCGATGCCTCGCTCCGCAGGCCTTGAGCGCGCGCAGAACGGCGAATCGTTGCCTGGTCAAAAATCGCTGCTTCCAAGACTAAATTTTGCGTTCCTTCGTGAACTTCCGTATCTTCGCCACCCATTACCCCAGCTAAGGCAACAGGTTTGTCGCTAGCAGTAATTAACAGATTGTGAGCTTGCAAATTGCGGTTTTGTCCGTCCAAAGTTTTGAAGGATTCCCCTGTTTTGGCAAAGCGGACGCCGATGCTGATATCTTGAGTACCTGTGAAAGATTGTAGGCGATCGCGATCGAAAGCGTGCAGCGGCTGGCCCCATTCCAGCAAAATATAATTAGTCACGTCAACCACATTATTAATCGGCCGCACTCCCGCCGCCTGCAACCGCTGCTGCAACCAAGCTGGAGAAGCAGCAATTTTCACACCTTCTATTGCCGTGCCGATGTAAATTGGGCATCCTTGCGGTTCCGATATTTCTACTGCCAAACCAGGACTTTCTTTGCCCTCAATCGCAACACCATTCGCTGCGGGAATTCTCAAACTCGCCCCAGTCAGCGCCGCCACTTCCCGCGCCACGCCCACCATGCTCAAAGCGTCTGCACGGTTGGCAGTTGCTGTCAAATCTAAAATCACGTCATCTAAACCCAAAAGTGGGCGAATATCGCTGCCCAATTCTGGATTTTCTAAATCGAAAATGTGAATCCCGGCTGACTCTTTAGATAGTCCCAATTCGGCCAGAGAGCAAATCATTCCTTCGGAAGGAACGCCCCGCAATTTAGCCGGTTTAATCTTTAAATCAATAGTCGATAAATAAGTGCCCACAACCGCGACAGGCACATAAATGTCTGCCCTAGCGTTCGGTGCGCCGCAAACAATATTCAAAGCTTCTGAGGAACCCACATCCACTTGACAAACTCTCAATTTGTCTGCATTCGGATGCTGTTCGCAGGCAATGATTTTGCCCAAAACTACGCCGCTTGCCCACGGGCGGCGGTCTTCAATTTCTTCCACTTCAAACCCAGCCATTGTCAGGGTTTCGGCTAATTCTTCCGGGGATATCGCCACATCCACCAATTCCCGGAGCCACTTTAGAGATATACGCATAATTTAGTCAGTAGTTAGTTGTCAGTGCTCGGTAGTTATTAGTCAAAAGTCCGCGCCGACAGGCTACGACTTTTGACTCCCAGAATTTATTCGGGAAAGCTTTTCTTAGCATACTAATTCAATTTTGTCAAGACTGTTATGGTACACATAAGCAAAAAGAAGGGATCTGCCCCAAGGTAGATGTCTACTGGGGGATGAGTAGCATTCTTATTCAGAGAATGAGGTATGCTAGAGACATCTAACAATGCAAAAAGCACCTAAGTTTAGAAAGACTTTACACAAAAAAGGACAACTTTAGCAAGTCTTTAAACTATCTTCAAGGATAATCAACCGAAAAAACTCAGACCAGCGAGATAATCAAAATAGGGAAAAGATATCGGCCTAAAAGACTTAGGTGCAATTCCAATTCGCCATCGAAGGCACGGCCAGCCGACAACTGATAGATTAGTATGTCTACCAGAAGTAGGAACAGGCTATTTGTGCATTCGAGCGACGCTGACAAGATCAGAACAACATAGGCAAACTCAATCAATATGAGCTACTGCGTAAATCCGGGCTGTCCCCATCCTCAAAACCCTGCTGACTCTATTCTTCAGTGTCAGACTTGCGGTGCGCGGTTATTGCTGCGTGCTCGCTACCAAGTCATTGAACCGTTAGGACAAGGAGGTTTTGGAGCTACATTTCTGGCAAAAGACATCTCATTGCCCGGTCAACCGAGTTGTGTAGTCAAGCAACTGCGACCCAGTAGTTCGTCGCCGCGAGTTTTAGAAATGGCGCGGGAATTATTTAAGCGAGAGGCGAAAACCCTCGGCCAACTGGGCGACCACCCCCAAGTACCGAGGCTGCTAGACTATTTTGAAACGGAACAGCAATTCTACTTAGTTCAAGAGTATGTTAAAGGCTCGACTTTGAAACAAGAAGTCAAGCAGTCAGGCCGTTTCAACGAATCGGATGTTAAAAAATTTCTATTAGAAATTCTGCCAGTAGTGCAATATATCCATAGCCAAGGAGTAATTCACCGAGACATCAAACCCGCAAATATTATTCGCCGAGTTCAAGACAGCCACTTAGTTCT
This sequence comes from Microcoleus sp. S13C4, assembly GCF_036700865.1. Lineage (NCBI taxonomy): Bacteria > Bacillati > Cyanobacteriota > Cyanophyceae > Oscillatoriales > Microcoleaceae > Microcoleus > Microcoleus sp. S13C4. The sequence continues at coordinate 21,647 of NZ_JAUBPS010000022.1, read as the reverse complement.
GATTGACTTCGGAGCGGTAAAAGACCAAGTTAGCCAAACAATATTATTAGACCCCGCCGACCAAAGCGCCAACACGAAATTTTCAGTCGGCACATTTAGTTTTGCCCCCCCGGAACAAATGGCGCTGCGGCCGATATTTGCCAGCGACATCTACGCGGTGGGCATGACTTGCTTGTACTTGCTGACAGGAAAATCGCCCAAGGATTTAGATTTTGATGGAGTAACCGGCGAAATTGTTTGGCAGCCCCACGTTCAGGTGAGTCCAAATTTTGCGCGGATTCTCGAAAAAATGCTCAAGCCGATGGTTGGGCACCGCTTCCAATCGGCAGCAGATGTCCTCAGAGCTCTCTCGGGTCAATTTGAAGACCCAACTCTTATGGATGGCTTGGCAACTCAATTCAACGCCTCTTCTCGTACAGTTGAAGAACCGACAATATTTAATGACGAGGGTTCTTCCTGGTCACCGCCCAGGAGCAAAATCAATGAAGATTTACGATCGAACCACACCCGCGCTGGTAGAACTTCCTTCAGCCAATCTGGGAACACGGGGATGCAGCCGAGAGTTTCCCGAACTCTGGCTGAGTCCGGCAGAACTTTCGGAACCGTTGGACCTTCTAGCGGGAATTTAGCAGCGTCAAAGCTATCTAAAGTTGCTCCTAAGTGGGACACCAATAGCGTGCGAGCGGCATATTTTAAAGGCAAGCGTGATTTTGCTGACTGCGAACTGTCGGGTTTGCAACTGCAAAAAGCGCAGTTAGCGGGGGGGAATTTTTATCAGGCTAGGTTGGTGAAGGCAAATTTGCAAGCAGCGGATTTGTCGGGGGCGAATTTGGGTCACGCCCGGTTAATTCAGGCGAATTTGCGAGATGCTAACTTGACTGAGGCTTATTGCAGCACTGCCAATTTTGAAGGCGCGGATTTCCGAGGTGCTGACTTGACGGGGGCTTATTTGACTAAGGCGAATTTGCGGGGAGCAAATTTGTGCGGGGCGAATCTTACGAACGCTACAGTTTCTGAGGAACAACTGGCAATGGCAAAGACCAATTGGCTTACTGTTAAGCCGGATGGCAAGCGGAGTTTTGGATTTTAAGAAATCATTAGTCATTGGTCAGTAGGCAGTAGGCTGTAGGCAGTTGTCATAAGTTAACAGTCAACAGTCAACAGTCAACAGTCAACAGTCAACTTCCCACTCCCCCAGTCAGGTGAGTCGTCAGGAGGAAGTTCGATCGCCCCAAAGCCGCCTAAATTAAAAACTAGGAATGGAGGATTCGATCGCACTAAACATGAAACTGCTCAACCCCCGCACTCGAATGCTTCTGTACACCGGCATCCTGGCCCTGGCCTACTTTGTTACCGGAAAACTCGCAGCGTCGATGCTGGGACTGGTGAAAGCCGAACCCTCCCCCGTTTGGCCGCCCGCCGGTATTGCTCTAGCGGCACTGTTACTGCAAGGGCGACGGATGTGGCCGGGAATTGCCCTCGGTTCGGTGCTGTTAAACTCTACCGCCGGTATACCGTCGGCTGTCATTGTCACATCAGCCTTTAGCGTCACCCTACAAGCGCTGGCTGGAGAGGCTTTGCTGAGGGAGAGCGGATTTTCTACCAAACTCGATCGATTGCGAGATGTTCTGGCTTTAGTGGCGGGCGCTGTCATCGGGTCTACTTTCCTCGGCTCTATCCTCGGCAACTTGGGAACGTGCATTTTTGGTTGGGCTCAGTGGAGCAATTTCTCTCGCAACTGGTGGACTACGTGGCTCGGAGACGGCATGGGAATTTTGATTGTGACGCCTGTGCTGCTGACTTTGAACCACGCCGTTAATAGTTTTAAATTTCCATTAAAACCCCGCATTATTTCAAGTTTTATCGCACTTTTCAATAAGCAAAATAATCAATTACTAATTGCCAATTCTCAATTATTAATTACTAATTCTAGGCACAGAATTACTGCACCTGAAAACCGCTACAATCTTGTATTTTTAATTATTAATTATTCAGAAATAGCGCTCTGGCTGACTCTCTTGCTGAGCGTGAGCTGGCTGTTTTTTTGCTCAAAAACACAAGCGGCGATCGCTCAGTATCCGCTGGAGTATCTGCCTTTTCCTCTGATAGTTTGGGCCGCCCTGCGGTTTCAATCGGCGGGAGCGATTTTTGCTTATTCGATCGTCTCTTGCATCGCGATTTGGGGAGCAGTACAGGGAGGCGGCCCGTTTTTGGCCAAAAGTGATAATCTCAAACAGGCGGTTTTGTTTTTACAAGCTTTTACCGGCACGATCGCCCTTGTGGCTCTGATGTTGGCCGCCGCCGTAGCAGAACGCCAGCAAGCGCTGGTGGAGGTGCGCCGCACGGCCGCCATGCTGCGCGATCGCGAAGCTAGTTTAGCCAACGCTCAGCGCATCGCTCAGTTGGGCAATTGGGATTTAAATTGCGCCGCCCTCACAGCAACTGACAACTGCGAAGAATCTGCAGAACATCATATATCCAATATCGAATTGCGGTGGTCAAACGAACTTTACCGCCTCTTAGGTTTTGCTCCTGGAACTGTCAAACCGACACCAGAAGTTTTTTTGCAAGCTGTACATCCAGAAGACCGAGAATTGGTGGCGCGATCGCAGCGCCAAGCTATGTTGGAGCGCCAAGCCTATTGCATTAACTACCGAATTGTGCTGGCAGATGGCTCCGAACGCACTGTCTGCGAACAGTCGGCAATTGAGTCAGGGGCGATCGCCGCCACAGTCCAAGACGTTACCGAACGCCACCGCGCGGAAACCGCTTTGCGGGCGTCCTCCGATCGCGATCGCTTGCTCTCAGAAATCGCCCTGCGAATTCGCAACTCCCTCGACCTCGAAGAAATTCTCAACACTACTGTTGCCGAAGTCCGGCAATTTTTCAAGGCAGACCGCGCTTTCATCGGTATTGTGGACGCGGACGGGGTAAATCTTCCTAGCCCGGTGTACGGTAAGGTTGTGGCCGAGTCTGTGGATGCCCAATGCCGTTCTCTTTTCGGGTGGGTACTCGCTGACGAGAATCACCTCGAAAACCAGAAAACTTTTTATGCTAACAACCGCGTCCGAGCTATCTCCGATACTGCTAGCGTTGAACTCAGCCTTTCAATTGCCCAATTGTACAGCGACTATCAAATTCGCGCGACGTTAAATGTGCCGATCGTCCTGGGGGATGAATTGTTCGGGATCTTGGCCGTCAACCAGTGCTCCGGGCCCCGCCAGTGGCAGGAATTTGAAATTGATTTGTTAGAAAAACTCGCTACCCAAGTGGCGATCGCTCTCCAGCAAGCTCAACTTTTACAGCAGGTAAAAGCTCTCAATGCCAACTTGGAATTTCAAGTGGAGGAACGCACCCGCCAACTACAGCAAAAAATGCACGAACTGCAAGAAAGCAACCGCCTGAAAGACCTATTTTTGCACGCAGTTTCTCACAATCTCCGCACTCCTGTTATGGGAATGTTAATACTGCTGAAAAATTTGCTCAACAAATCGCCTTCTGACTCTGTACAAGATGTTCCGGTTTCTCGATCGATTTTGCAGCGGATCGTTCAAGCTAGCGAACACCAGTTGACTATGGTTAATGCCCTGCTCGACGCTCACGCTAGCGAGGTGAAAGGTATTGTTATCAATACTTTACCGCTGCATTTGTCGTCTTTAGCTTCAGTCGTTGTTGCCGATTTAGAACCGATGCTAGCCAAAAATCAAGCAACTTTGACTCAGGAAATCCCGGCGGATTTGCCACAAGTCAATGCCGATCGCCAACACCTGCAGCGCGTGCTAGAAAATCTGTTGACTAATGCTATTAAACACAATCCTCCGGGAGTCAATATAACTTTTAAAGCCGAGGTAATTGCAGTTGAAAAAAGGCTAACTTATGAAGAAAATTCACAGGCTTTAACACCGCTAAATGATCCGATCGCCCGCTGTATCGCTAACGGGATATCTGCCGCGGGCGATCGTCCTAGGATAGGCGAGACCACCCAGAAAAATCAGGAAACCCTGGCCAAATTTAACATCGACGGCAGTTGCAAAATGCCCCGCTATCAGGGTCAAATTGGCAATATCGGCAGCAAATTGCCCGGAGTCACCGTAAAAATGGTTCGCTGTACTGTAACAGATAATGGAGTGGGAATCAGCGCCAAACAGCGGGAATCTCTGTTTGAACTTTACGTTCAAGACCCTAATAGCCGACAATTAACAGGGCTGGGTTTGGGATTGTACCTGTCTAAGCAAATTATCAAAGCTCACGGCGGCTTCATCGGCGTCGAAAGCACTCCCGGCGGGGGTTCGACTTTCTGGTTTTCGCTACCTGCTGTTAACTCGGACGATCGATCTTTGTCAATCTAAAATCTAAAATCTAAAATCTAAAATGGTATGAACTATTTGGGCAATGCAAAATCAGTTCAGGCGTTAACGGTTTACGAGGTGTGGCGCGATCGCTTCCTCCGAGAGCGGCTGCGCCCTGCTGTGGGAATTGCCATCTTTTTTGCCTTCACAATAACGGTCTATTTTCTGGGCGAAAGATTCTTCGCTCGCCAGGAGTTTAAAAGTGTTTATTTGTACACGAGCGCGGCTGTAGAATTGGGTTTGTTGACCTGTTTCGTGTTGCAAAAAACCTCCTTCGGACAGCGCTACCCCGGTTGGCTATTTTTGGGTTTTTCGTGGTCGCTGACGCTCGTTGTACAGCTTGGGTTAGCCGTCGCACAAGCCGGGGAAGTACCGATTTTTACCTGGACTTTAGCGTTTCTGATCCAAGCTACGCTGATGCCCGTCCGCTGGCGCCTCCACCTGATTTCTCAACTCGGCGTTTTGTGTTGCCACGTCGGGATAAATTTGGTTTTAAATCTAAGTTTTGCTAAGTATACTCCTTTTAAGTTGACCGGGTTGTACTTATATTTGTTTTGGTTTTGTTTGATATGTGACTTGTCCGTTTATTGGTACGAATGTCTGCAACGGAAAGAGTTTAGTACCAGGCGTGAGTTGGAATCTGCTTACCAGCAGTTAGAGGTGGCCGAGGCGAAGTACCGCAGCATTTTTGAGAATGCGGGCGAGGGAATTTTTCAAAGCACTCCCGATGGCCGTTATATTACTGCAAATCCAGCTTTGGCGCGGATTTACGGCTGCGATTCCCCGGAAGAAGTGACGGAAAAGTTTACTGATATTGAGCGGCAGTTGTACGTCGATCCGGCTCGCAGAAATGAGTTTTTGCGAGCGATCGAGGAAAGCGGCACAGTATCGGATTTTGAATCTAAAATTTACCGCTCAGACGGCAGTATTGTCTGGATTTCTGAGAAGGCGCGGGCGGTACGGGACAGCAGCGGCGCCGTGCTTTATTATGAGGGTTTAATTGAGGATATCACGCAGCGCAAACAGGCACAAGAATCGCTGCGGCTGTTTATCCACGCTCTTTCTCACGACTTGCGAAACCCGGTGGCGGGAATGTTAATGGTGCTGAAAAATTGGCAGACGAAACCTGGGGATGCGATCGCAATTCCCCGTTCTATTTTGGAGCGGATGATTCAAGGTAGCGAGCAGCAATTGCGCTTGATAAATTCGCTGTTGGAAGTTCACGCCGGGGAATTGCGTGGTTTGGTTTTGCACTGCGAGCGGGTTGATTTGAGGGCGATAGTTGAAGCTGCTGCTACCGATTTGGAGCCTTTAATAAATGAGGGTAAAGCTACTTTTAAAAATTTGGTTCCGGATGATTTGCCAGCCGTGAAGGCTGACAAGACTCAGTTATGGCGAGTCTTATCTAATTTGATTGCTAATGCTTTGAAACACAATCTACCCGGGCTGAATTTAACAGTTTCGGCGAAAGTAATTAAGGCGGATAAATTAATTATAAATCCAAGCACAGCAAAACCAGACATCGACAAATTACCGATTACAAATCCCCAGTCCCCAATCCCCAATTCGGGAACTAGGATGATTTACTGTACCGTGGAAGATGACGGGGCGGGAATATTGCCGGAACAGTGCGAACATCTTTTTGACCTTTACGTTAGGGGTGAGCAATCCCGACACTCGGTCGGTTTGGGTTTGGGTCTATATCTTTGTCGGCAAATTATTGTTGCTCATGGCGGCACAATAGGGGTAATTAGCACTCCTGGTGCTGGGGCAAGTTTTTGGTTTACTTTGCCGCTGGCTGAGAATTCCCGGTGATTTTTTTGTATGTTTAATTACATTTTATTTAGCAATCGTGCCAGATATTTAGAACGTTATTAATTGCTGAAACCCTTGCGAAATATGCTTCTTCCTTCGGCTATACTTGTATTGTGCCGTCGCAGGTGGCTTTTTGAGTGGGTTCAAGCCAAATTAGTCGATCGGACTATTTCGAGTGGACTATTGATATTAATTTAAAACCGTGGTATAGTTACCCAAATGTTTTTCAATGAAAAATAAATTTTCGATCTTCACATTTTCTTTAGAAACATCATTTAATCTAGAAAATCTCTAAAACTAGATAAAAAGTATGCAATTTATGTTTGTAGAGCAAAGCTCAGAAAATACAGCTAAAGACGATGCAGCTAAATATAACGAGCGGTCGTTCTCAACTTTAATTAGGACGCTGCGTCTTTCCCAAGGCTACTTTTCTTTCGTTTTAGTCAACTGCAACTCGCTGGCTTTGCGGCAGCAAATAGTCGATCGGCTGCAAGTAAATTGTCCCGTGAAACCGCAGCAACTGTTTTTGCCCAAATCGGCGACAACTCTCTACAGGACAATCGCAGCAGAAATAGACGGGGAACAGCCTCCAGCTTTAATGCTTCTCGGTTTAGAATCAGTGGAGACGATCGATCGATTGCTCGTTTCTACCAACCTACTATGCAGCGAATTCAGCAAAACATTTTCGTTTCCCCTCGTCTTTTGGGTGACGGATGAACTTCTGAGAAAAATCATTCGCACCGCCCCGGATTTATACAATCGGATGACGACAATTAGATTCATCAGTCCTTAGTAATCAGTCGATCCATTTTAGATTTTAGATTTTAGATTTTAGATTTTAGGTTTTTAACAGTCAACAGTCACCAGCCAACAGTCAACAGTCAACAGTCAAGTGTTAAATTCCGCTTCCCAAATCAGGACTAATTCTCGCGCCGCCGCAGTTCCCTCAGCAGGAAAACCTGCCAAAAAGTCTTTATCAGCCCCCACGTCGTAAGGCCCTTCCTTAAACTCCAAAATAACAGTATCCTGTGTCAAAGCTACTAACGTGTGAATAGTGCCCTCTGGCAGTTCGACAGCGCGAGTCGGGCCGGCCGCGCTGACTCGCAAGGATCGCAGGATTTGACCGTTTTCGTTCAAAATAATAATACCCACTTCTCCTTGAATCACGGCAAAAAACTCAAAACCGTTAACTGTCGGCGGGCGCAGGTGTCGGTGAGGGCGGACGTAAGTGCCTGGTTGGAGTACGTTGACAAACCGCTGCACTTTTTCAGACAAATCGTGGAAATTGTAGTTTTGTCGCTGGCGGGGATTGCGGCGGGAGGAAGCGGCAACCTCGTCTAGCAATTCTTGCGTCAGCAATTTGATCGGAGGGGACTGCACAACAGATATCCTGTATTTAATAGTTTTTGAACAAATGGGCTAGTCTGGGATCATCGTTATCAGCATCTCTTGACACATGGAAATCGCAACTCAGGTGCTTATCACTAAGGCAATGCGTTTGTCAAGTATCTTTAGAAAAAGTATTAGCCCGATCGCCCTTTCGACTATTCTAGTCTGCGCCAGTAGCGTTTCTGCCTCTGAACCGACGGCGCCACTGTTGGTTCAGCAGCAATTCTCACAGCAGCAAGTTAAAGAAGAAATTCGCGATCGAGTTCAAGAAGAAGTTGACATTGCTTTCGGGCGCACGGCGGCACTGCTTAACGGGCTGATAATTGCCCTCACTTTGTTTCCGACAGCAGTCGGAGTCGGGGTTTGGTTTCTGTGGAGCAAATTGTCCAAGCAGACAACAATTGCCCGCCAAGAAATTGAAAGTCTCCATTACGATACAATCTCTCAATTAAAACTATTAATTTCGGACGCTGAAACTATCTTAGGCGAAATTCAACAGCAAAGTCACCCGGCAGAGGCAGAAACAGACCTTTTATTCCCCGATGCCCAAATTCAAGAATTTGCTCCGGTTAACTATGGCAATTACCAAAAGTTATTGACGGCGGGCGACTATGCTAAACAGGGAGATGCTTGTTTCTTTGAAAACCGTTATCAAGATGCGATCGCAGCTTACGATCAGGCCCTGCAAATTCAGCCGGATTTAGCCGATACTTGGAATAACCGGGGAGTAGTGCTCACAAGAATGCAGCGGTATCCAGAGGCGATCGCCTCTTACGAACAAGCTACTACAATTCGCCCCAATTATCCCGACGCTTGGAACAATCGAGGCGTAGTATTGTTGGAGTTGCAGAAGTACCAGGAGGCGATCGGCTGTTACGAACAAGCAATTCAAGCCAAACCAGATTATGCCGATGCTTGGAACAACCGAGGCGTTGCTTTTTCCAAAATGCAGGAGTACGAACAAGCAGTAATTTCTTACAATCAAGCCCTACAAATTAAAAATGATTATACTGACGCTTGGAACAATCGAGGCGTTGCGCTCTCCAAATTGCAACAATACGAAGCGGCGATCGCTTCCTACGACAATGCTGCTAAAATTCGACCTGACTTTTACAGAATTTGGTACAATAAAGCCCGATGTTATGCCCTACAAGGTAAAATTGAATTAGCCATTGAAAATTTAAAGCGCGCCCTCAATCTCAATCCGAATGTGTGTAAAGAGTTGGCCAAAAGTGAAGCTGATTTGGAGAAGATTCGTGAACACGATGCGTTCAAGCAGTTGATAAGTTAATAGCTGTAATTCTAGGCTGCGTGACCACAAATCATTTCAAATTTATCACGGGTGACTCATAAAAGTCACGCACCGAAAAATTACGCTATCTACATTCGATCTATCAATTCATCAGAAGTCATACCAAGTCTTGTGCTATCTCGATTACTTTTGCCAATATTACACTTTTTGCAAAGAGTTTGTAGATTACTGATATCGTTAGAGCCACCTTTTGAGCGGGGGATAATGTGGTCAACTTCCAATAAAACTCCATCTTCTTTTGACGATCTACCACAGCTAAGACATTTCCATTTATCTCTAGCAAGTACAGTCCACCATTTACCTGCTCTCACAAAAGAATAACTGTCTAGTTCAGGCATTTCTGAAGAATCAAAATCTTCCTCCTCGCTTTCTTCTGTTTCTATGTCATTTTCGGGATTTCTGCTATCTAAATAAAATTCTTTGAATTGCTCAAGCCTATTTTCAAGCTGAGGTTCTCGTCCTTCACCAATAAAAATAAATGATTCTGCTAAAGCGTATAAGAGGATGAATGCAATAACTATTTCATACAATCCTCGCCCTCGCCTGACAGGAAAGTAGTATTTTGGTGATATCAACCTTATAGCCTCTGATCCTACTTCATCAGGCACAATTGCCTGATGAAGAGGCAGAACTTCAAATTCAGGATTATACGTCGTATGTGAAATACGTGCTACCGATAATAGTGGCATTAAAACCTCGCTATACTTAGCGACAAGTTTGGAAATTCTTGCCACGTAAGCATCATCTACGCCTTGACGAAATGGCATTAGCTCAGCATGAATTGTTCCACTAGGAAATACCTTAAACGTCAGATAAGTGGGATGATGAAAGAATGGCTGTCCATTTCTCTTGAGAATTTTGAGCGGTTTGTCACCCCGTTTTGCAATAATTCCAATATGAACAAAGCCATAGTCTTTGTTCTCCTTTGCTTTATCTCGATGACTTGGAGAGTAGGCAAAAGTCATTCTCTCGTATGGATTCACATCGTAGACTAGCGCCACAACATCAAGTGTATAACGCAGTAACGTCTCTAGCCGAGGGAAGAAATAATTTTGCAGTGTTGAAAGCTTGGTTTTAGTGTCAGGGATATTGAAAATTTCAGTATCTCTCTCTTCAAAAATTACTTCATTAATATTGTGACTATCTGGCACGTTTTTGACTCCATGTATTTCACGAGCTATTCAATCACCCCGATGGAGATCTGGCTAGTTTGCTGTATTCCTAACTTGTGGTGTGAAATCCAATGTGACTTTTCCTTCACACCTAAAATTTATAGAGATTGCTGTTTCCTTAGACTAAGCAAGCCAAATATTTATTATAGCGAAATTTTTCGTATAGTCAACTCCTAAGTCACAAAAAGCCGAAACTTAGAATTAGATTTACAAGTTGATACAGTACGGTCCAAAAGAAGTCGTTCTATGCCAACTGTTCTCACACGAGAGGAAGTTATAGCAATTATTCATCATTTATCGGGGTCCTTAACTGCTCGTAAAATTACTTTCACGATTAGATAGTTGACATGACCCCGACGGATAGTATGCGATCGCTCAAGAGTGCGGCATTTACTGGCGCGAAACCGATGACTAATTACAAATATTTCTGCAACAACAAACCCATTTTCTCCTTAGTTGCCGCCGGCACTTGAGCCAGCCGAGTCAGAATTGCATATTTTAAAGCTGAATGTGCATCAGATACGGGGGGATTTTCTGTTAGTCTACGGACTGTTTCTTGAATGACTTTTTGAGCATTCTCTGCATTGCGGTGCAAATTTGCTATTACCATTTCTACAGTTACGCTGTCGTGATCTTCGTGCCAGCAGTCGTAATCGGTGACTAATGCTAAAGTTGCGTAGGCAATTTCTGCTTCTCTAGCTAATTTTGCTTCGGGCAAATTTGTCATTCCGATGACTGTCGCCCCCCAACTGCGGTAAAGGTGGGATTCTGCTTTTGTGGAAAATGCGGGGCCTTCCATGCAGACATAAGTGCCGCCCCGGTGCAGGGTAACGTCGGTGAGGTTCAAGGATTCGATCGCACTTGCCAATACTTTTGCCAATTCGCCGCAAACCGGATCGCCGAATGTGATGTGAGCGACTATTCCTTCTCCAAAAAAAGTAGAAACTCGATTTTTTGTACGATCGATAAACTGATCCGGCACTACCATATCTAAAGGTTTCGCCTCTGCTTTCAGGGAACCAACCGCCGACGCTGAGATTAAATACTCAACTCCCAAACTCTTCATGGCATAAATATTTGCCCGGTAAGGCACTTCTGACGGCAAAAAAGTGTGATTGCGGCCGTGTCTTGCCAGAAATGCTACCGGCGTACCATCCAATGTTCCCACAATTGCGGCATCCGATGGCGCTCCAAAAGGTGTATCAATTTTCACCTCTTCAATATCTTTGAGGGCCTCCATTTTATACAAACCGCTGCCGCCGATTATTCCGATTTTTGCTTGTGCCATTTTTACTTTCTGCCTGAGTTTTACAAGAGTGATTCTATCGGGCCATCGTTAACTTGGCGTAAAGATAATTGAAGATTTCGTGACAATAGTCACCCGACATACACTATAATGTCACTAAAAATATGTGATTTCAATCACACTATAAGTTCACCAAATCTTTAAAAATAAAGGTACACAGTTATGTTATCTACTTTTAGCCTGTTAAGATCATGACAGTCAGCTCTGCTAACTTCCCCAAAATCTCGATCGAGGCGATCGTCCAGCGCATCTTTGCTTTTCGGCAAATTACCCCCCTTGACAGACGGCTGCTGAAGTCAGCAATGCTAGCCGAAAAAGGTCTTAACGAAAAAGACCACTCTCACATCAACCGAGTGTGTCAGGGCATCCGAAACGGATTGATTTTAGTTGTGGAATAACTTTGCTACACTATCTCTTACTAGCTCAAGAAGCTATTTTAAAAGTTGTGTTTAAGTCTGTATCTCCGGGAACTCAGTTCGGGCGATGTTTTACTATTTTTCGGCGCGCGATGAATCTACATCACAAATAATATTATTTCCCTCTTATCGTTCAAAGTTCAACAGCCAAAAGCCTGTATAAGTCATGCCACTATCATCGGGCTGCACTAACAAAAAATGTAATCCTTTACTTAATTGCTTGCGCTGTTGGTAAATTTGGGCGGCCGCTTTCACCTCGCTATCTTCAAAAGTAGCAACAACCCACCTATCTACTAACCCAGCTTCCAATATCAATCCGTCGGGTTCTCCAGCGATATAATTCAAAGCAAAAGGTTTGGCGTCCTGAAGCCATCTAGCCAAGCGCATAGACTGGCGTCCACCGTCAATCACAACTCCCGGTACGGGTACTGTTGAGGCCAAGCCCAAATTCAGCGGTAACAGCAATTCTGGCATTTCCAAAATTGGCAGGGGACGCCCTTGGAAAGCCTCTTCAATGTCACCGGCGGGTAGGGAAGCAAAACGCCAGCCATCGCCCCAGAGGTTTTCGGGTAAGGGTACGGGCGGCGGCGAGTCGAGGGCGATCGCACTGTAAGTTTCACCTGTATAGTTAGGCATACTCGAATATTCTTTTGCGCGTTGTTGCAGCAGCAATTTCAGAGCCACTGTGCGCCGAGTCGCTTCTACCTTGACGCCCAAAACTTTGCCCGCAGCTTCGATTAAGCCCAGAGACTGAGGCCTAAATACTTGAATTAAGTCCGGCAACTTCTGAGTTTGAGCTTGCTGCTGCAACTGCGAGGCTAGCCAATTAGAATTTGCGTCCCCCTGGCGGCAAACAGCGCTAAATTGAAAACTGCCTTCGGAGTCGCAAATTAAGAGTTCCCACAGTGGTTTGCCAGTTTCGTCTTGGAGAGGGCGGCGGTAAAAATCGGCTTGCCAAATACGCATAAATAATTAAAAATTAAAATCTCTAACTCGATTATTTTAGTATAGCCTGGTGACAATCCGATACAATACCGAACTCTCAAAAAAAACTTCTAGCGATATATTCTCAGTTCATCTTTAAGTTTTATTTCAATATAGCAATCCTAAATCCTTTGTAAATTTCTTACTCCCTCCCCTTACCAAAGGGAGTGTTGGGGTGGGGTAAAAAAATTACGACTGATGCGAGGATTGCTATATCTAACACCAGTCAAAAAAACGGCAACTGTAGGCCCGCGATCCAAACCGTGGTAGTAATCAGTAATTCCCCATTCTAAAATCCAAAATTCAAAATCTAAAATCTAAAATCTAAAATCGAATAAAGGCTCGCTTAGCCATTTTCCCTTAGCAATTAGCCATTCCCCAATTTATTTAAGATGGTGAACCAAATACATATCCAACTCGCCTTTATTTTTAGCATAAATTTTTCCTCGGTATTCGCATTCAAAAAAATCTCTAACTAATTTGAACGTGTCGTGAGAGATATTGATATTTCCAGGTACGCCGGAAGATTCCATCCTAGAGGCAATATTAACTGTATCTCCCCAGACATCATAGGAAAACTTTTTATGGCCAATTACCCCAGCAAGTATTGGGCCTGAATGAATGCCAATGCGGATATCCCAATAAGGGATATTTTGTTGAGCTTTCTGCAATTTCCGCAAATCCATGAACTGTCGAATTTCTATGGCAGCAAGTACAGCGTCAAAGGCGTGTGTTGGGCGAGGCGTAGGAATTCCGGCAGCGCACATATAGCTGTCGCCAATAGTCTTCAGTTTTTCCATAGAGTATTTATCCATCACGCGATCGAAATAAGAAAAACAATAATCTAGTTCGTCAACTAACTCTCGCGGCGTCATTTTTTCAGATAACAGAGTAAAGCCTTTAAAGTCAGTAAATAAAACCGATACGTTATCATAATAAAGTGGTTCGACTTTGCCGTTATTTTTGAGTTCCTCGGCAATTTCAACCGGCAGCACGTTCAACAGTAGCCGATCAGATTTGTGCTTTTCGGCATCGAGTTCGGAATACAGGCTATTTATCTCTTTAAAACGTTCAGCATTGCGGATAGCTGAGGATAGTTGCAAAGCCAAAAGATAGCCAATTCGTAAATCTTCTTGAGTGTAAGCTCGTGGCTTGGTTGTGGCAAAATTAATTGTGCCTAAAATCTTACCTTCACTTTCCAAAGGAATGATAATTTGCGAAGCGTAGGGAGATAAAATAGCAGTAGCACCCGCTTCTTGAATTAATTGAGGTTGACGTGTGGTGAAAGCCTTGTGAATAGGCCCACCCTCTGGGAGGGCTCCAATATCTACAGGGATATGCCGGCCAAATAAGGTCATGCAAGTGTTAGTGCTGTGCAGGCAAACGCTACAGTGTTCAAAGTCTAGCAACCATTTGGCTTGCTTGCCTAGTACCCGCAAAATCTGGTTGAGATCGAGGGTGCGGTTAATGGCAGTGGCAACTTCGTTGACAGCTGAAATGCGGATGGAAAGCGCTTGAGCTTCTGCTAACAAACGCCGGGCTGTCAACAGAAGTTCTTCTCGATCTTGATCTTCTAGCCGATCGCCCATAATATGGGTATACAATATAGATTACAAAGCATCTATTTCGAGGGCTATTGCATCAGTATATCGGTTGACAAAGCTAAACAAGTCTGCTGTCGCAATAATCTCAAAGATTTCTGAATCATCAAGTCCTAAATCCCGCAGGTTTCGGTAATCAGTTTCTGTCATTTCCAGGGGTTTTGTAGCAGCCAGTAAGCCAAAGGTAATTACGGCTTTATCACGTTTTGGCAAAGGGCAGTTTGCAAAGTCAGAAACTAGGGTTCGCAGTAGTTCTTCGCTCATCCCCAAGGCTGACAATCCGTGCAGGTGAACTTGGAGAGCGTACTCGCTATTATTTGATTGGGAAATAGCGACGCCGACCATTTCTTTAAGCGTGCGAGGTAAGTCTCCTTGCAGAATCGTTCCCCGGAATTTTTTCCAATTTGCTTCTAATAGGTCAGGGTTGATTGCCATTGACTTGAACAGGTTGGGGACGATGCCAAACCCCAAGTCTGTCAATATTTCTTCGTACACTGCTTTCGCTTTAGGATCGGTAAGTTGCTCGTATTCTACAAGTGGAAAGTGTGTCATTGTTTTGTTTAAATTTACGGCAGTTAATTTTGGTTTGGATTTACGTATTTGTTATGTAACACCACTCAAAGGGCGATGTTACGAGTTATCTTGGCTTGAGTGGGATTGATGATAAAATGCACCGCTGTCAGCAAACCGCGAATCATGAAGATGAGTTAGCAACAAATCTGATTCTTGAGGCTGGATTAAACCTGTAATTATAGCAGTAACAGGAGCCCATAAAATTCTGTTGCGATCGGGTTCTAGGGCTAATTTTAGATTCTCCCAATGGTTGTTGTCAAGTGTCGGCAATTCATCGGGCGCGACGGCGTGAAATCTTACCACAACTCTTGAATTAGAGATTGCTGTTCTGTTCGCTAATTTTTAGGCAAAAAACACTGTTCGATCAATCAATCCGGCTCCACAAATGCCCTGAATCTTATGCTCCGGCGCGTGCACAGGGGAAGAAACAAAACGCTGTGCGATCGAGTTTATTGAATTAGTCAGACGCTCGATCAACAACCCATGCCCCAGCCAAGCTACGCTAACGCCTGCGACTGGAGTTATTATAGATAAACTGTAAACTTCTATCATTGTCGCTGCATTTGCTATGAACCCTGCCCTGACTCAATTTGGCGCTCAGATGTCCCACCTCACGGGAGTTCGGGCAATTATGAAAGATATTATTGAAACTCTCAGAGCCGGCAGCGGGCAGGAGTTTATCAATTTGAGCGCCGGAAATCCGGTGATTTTGCCGGAAGTCGAGCAGTTGTGGCGCGACTGCACTGCGGAACTTTTGGCGAGCCCGGAATACGGCGAGGTGGTTTGTCGCTACGGTTCCAGTCAAGGTTATCAGCCGTTTATCAATGCGGTTTTGGCGGATTTCAACCAGCGTTACGGATTGAATTTGACAGATCGCAATATCTTAATTACTCCCGGAAGTCAATCGATTTACTTCTACGCAGCCAACGCTTTCGGCGGCTACACTACCAGCAAACAGCTTAAAAATATTGTTTTACCGCTGAGCCCAGACTACACGGGTTACGGCGGCGTTAGCTTGATTCCCGAAGCGGTAGTCGCCTGCAAACCCACCCTCGATATTGATGCAGCCGCGCACAGGTTCAAATACCGCCCGGATTTCAGCCAACTGTCGATCGACCAAACCACCGGTTGCGTCATTTTTTCCCGTCCCTGCAACCCCACCGGCAACGTTCTCACCGACGACGAAGTTAAGAAAATTGCCGATTTAGCGGCAGCTTTCGACGTGCCGGTGTTCGTTGATTCCGCCTACGGCCCTCCGTTCCCGTCCTTGAATTTTACTGAAATGACGCCGATTTTTGGGGGCAATATCGTGCACTGTATGAGTTTGTCGAAAGCCGGATTGCCGGGAGAAAGAATCGGAATTGCGATCGGCGATGAAAAAATCATTCAAATATTAGAATGTTTTCAGACCAATATGTGCATTCATTCGCCGAGATACGGACAGGCGATCGCAACTCGTGCCATTGCTTCCGGTGCTCTTGCCGACATCTCCATCAACGTAATTCGGCCGTACTATCAAAGTAAATTTGCGATCGTAGAAACCACTCTAGAACAAGCAATGCCGAAAGATTTGCCGTGGTTTTTGCACCGGGGCGAAGGAGCAATTTTCGCGTGGTTGTGGCTGAAAGATTTGCCAATGACTGATTGGGAACTGTATCAAGAGTTGAAAAAAGTCGGCGTAATTGTCGTGCCAGGAAGTTCTTTCTTCCCCGGTTTGCGGGAAGATTGGCAGCACAAACATGAGTGTTTACGCATCAGTTTGACCGCGACAAATGATGAGATTGAAACTGCCATGAAACGCTTGGCTCAAATGGTAGAAAAGCTTTATCAGTCAGTTGACAGTTGACAGTTGACTGTTAACATTCCCCATACTTCGGGTACGCGGTTCCTGAGCGACTCGTGCTGAGCGTAGCCGGAGTAAGTCGAAGGGCAGTACAAGTTACCAATTACCAGTTACCCATGACCGCTGAACATGACTTTTTCCTTGGCAGAGCGACTACAATTGAAATAATAATTAGCAGGGCGGTGGGTTATGGCAGTGCAATTACTCAAAAGGTTGTTGACCGTAGAAGAATATCATTTAATGGGCAAAGCTGGTATTCTTTCCGAGGGCGATCGGGTTGAACTGATAGAAGGAGAACTTATCCAAATGGCAGCCATTGGAACTCGTCATGCTTCCTGTGTGAGACGATTCATCGGACTGTTCAGCGAAATTCCCAGAAACCGGGCTTTTCTGGATGTGCAAAACCCCATCCAGTTGAGCGAGCGAACCGAACCCCAACCTGATGTAGTATTGCTGCAACCCCGGGCTGATTACTATTCAACAGCACATCCAGTACCGTCAGAAGTTTTGCTGTTAATAGAAGTATCCGATAGCACGGTTGATTACGATCGAGATGTGAAAGTTCTGATTTACGCTCGATCGCTAATTCAAGAAGTCTGGCTGGTAGATATAGAGGCACAATGTTTAGAAGTTTACCGCCAGCCAACTCCTAATGGTTACAGTTTAATCCAAAAATTTTGGCGGGGTCAACAAGTTGCGTCGCTCGCCTTTCCTGATGTGGAAGTGAATATCGATTTCGTACTGGGATAGATTCGGATTATAGGTTATAGAAAACATTCCCAAGTCGCCATTTTTCAATTAAACCACCCGATAAACAAAACTCAGAGTTGCCCAAACATTCACATCCAAAGCCAAATCATCCGTCGAGATTCCCACTTTCTGCACCCCCGGAATGCTAGCCGCGTGCAAATCTTCGAGTACCGCCCGCGCCACATTTAAAGGATTCAACAACACTCGAATTGGCAGGGCATCCCTCGTTTGCTGCGTTTCGGCTTCTATTGCAGCCAGAGTTTGAGCGAAGGGAGTCTCACTAAATATAATAATAATTTCCGCAAGTCCGATCGGCGCAGATACCGCCCACCCGATCGCCCCAGCCGCCGGCACCGTCACATTCTCCCCAGGAGCGATCGCCCGCGACATAACTCCCACAGATTCTTTGCCCTCAGTGCCGAGCACTGACAGCCGTCCCGCGCTGTCCGAGCAAAACACCGCAAAGTAAACCGGGCGATCGCTGTCGTTATACAAACGGTAGCAAAATCGGCTGCCCTCTGGCAAACTTAGTATATGAGCGCTGGCGGATTTCTCACTTTCCCCGCTCAGCGGTTCCAGCCGATAATCATCGCCGGCCCGCACCGGCTCTCGCTGCGCCACAGCCCGCGCTTGCGGTGCAAGAGTTGCCAGAACCGCCCGCACCTTCAGGCGTGAAGACCCCTCATTGACTGTCAGCCGCAGCAACTTCCCAGCCTGCAGCGCTTTCAACTGCGGAGTCAATCGCTGCACCGCCACCTTGACTGCTTCTCCGCCGTCGCCCTTAGTATCGGGAATCAGCATTTGAGCCAAAGAAAACAAACCGTAACGGCTTTGAGACAAAGCAGGCTCGTGAGCCGAGACTGTTTCGGCTAAAGTCGTTTCCGGGACTCTGCCGAACCGACAGTCAGCCGGTTGCTCGCTGCCTACCGCCGCAAGTTGCGGCAAAGTCGAGAAAGCACTGGTGGCGTCCACCCGCTCGATGCGTTCCAAACCAGAGTCCAAAGCTACTGTCAAACCGATGTTTCGCGGCAATACCCGAATTTCTTCCCTCACCAGTTCGCCGACTGTTAATTGGCCGAAAGTTCGATCGAACCCGTCTAAAACTTGGGCTTTAGCAGAGAGGCCCGTGCGTCCCCGCAGCAAAAGCCTCGCGCCCTCCGAGGAATCCACAGCAAACACAGAACCCCCGCAGCACTCCAAAACCCCGGGCGACAACCCCCCCAGCCACAACTGCACAGTTTTGCCCCCCTCTTCCACCGCCGTCACAGCGCCGTCAGATGCAGGGGAATTCAAAATTAAATTTGAAAAATTCACCGCCGGCGCGGCTGTTAAATCGTGATGGCGAATTTGCGGTTGCTGTGATAACCCCGCGATTTGCTCGACATTACCCGCGGCGCGGCTGAAACTGACGCTGAAGCTGCTAGCGGGAGTTGCCCACCACAAAGTTTGGGTGAGGGCGTAGGTAAACAAACCTGCGGTAAATCCGTTCCACTCTTGTTCGGCGGCGAGTTGGGAATCCGCACCCGCGGCAAGTACGGTGGCCGCAGGACGGAGATTTGGGCGGGAGCGGAGGTCTTGGGCGAACGTTAATTCTGCGAGGCTTGGCTCCCCGATGGTGGGGCGGGGGCGGGAGCGTATGCGAAAGTTGCCGTTTTTGGGGAAACCCGGATAGGTGTAGCTGGTGTCGAGGATGGCGATCGCATTTTCTGTTGCGAGCGATCGCATCAACAGCAGCAGCGTTTCCTCTAAAATATCGTTCACCGCCCGGTTTGCTAACAGCGGCAAAACATCATCCGCCGGTACCAAACTGTTTTGCATTATTCCCCGAGACTCAGCCAAACTGACTCGACTACCGCAGCCGCTAAAGTGAAAAACTACCACGTCACCGGGTTTTGCTTGTTCGCTCAAGTGAGTCACAAAAGCCGTCTCGATATTGTCCCTGGTAGCTTGAGCGTCAGTCAAAGTCAGAATGTCCGACGGCGCAAATCCAAACCGATATATCAGCAGTTCCCGCTGCAATTCCACATCCGTGACGCAGCCGCGCAGGGGCGAGTCAGGATATTTATCAACACCCACCAACAAAGCCAATTTGCGGGCTGTCGGCTGGGCTAAGGCTTGGAGGTAGCGATCGTCCCACCGCAGCCACAAAGCCTCGCTGATTCCGATGGCGGCCAGCACCCGGCCAGCTTGCTGCAAAAATTCCCGCCGCTTCAGTCCCATTTTTAAATAGCTTTGAATTTTAAGTTTTGAATTTTCAATTAAATTCCCCTCAATAATTTTAGGGGAATTAATTAGATTGTGAGTGTTTAGTATTAAGGGAGTTTTTAAGTTTTAACTTTTGAGCTTTAAGTTTAAAACTGTAAAATTTAAACTCAAAACTCAAAATTCACAACTATTCAGAATGTCGCCCACACCACATTTCAAGATCTAAATCTCGTAATTGAAAATATTCATTGCCTTGGCTAATTCTGCCGCGACTTCCGGCCGGGAAAACTGGGGCGGCGGCAATTTTCCAGCGCGCAGCATTTCCCGAACTTTGGTTCCCGACAAATGCACCCGTTGTTCGGGAGTGCTTGGGCTTGTTTTAGTGGTAGCCATTTGTTCTGTCAGTGTGCAATAGAAAGCGTGCTCGAATTTCATCGGCACAATTCCCAATTCTCCGGGTTCAAATTCATCAAAAATATGTTGGGCATCGTAAGTGCCGTAATAATCGCCAACTCCAGCATGATCGCGCCCCACGATAAAGTGAGTGCAGCCGTAGTTTTTGCGGATTAAAGCATGAAAAATTGCTTCTCGTGGCCCGGCGTAGCGCATCGCCGCCGGATTAATTGCCAAAATTACGCGATCTTTTGGATAGTATTTTTCTAGCAGAATTTCGTAGCAGCGCATCCGCACATCAGCGGGGATGTCATCTTCTTTTGTCGTCCCGACTAGCGGGTGCAGAAACAAGCCGTCTACTGTTTCTAAGGCGCATTTTTGGATGTATTCGTGTGCCCGGTGGATGGGGTTTCGGGTTTGGAAACCGACTATGGTTTTCCATCCTTTTTCTTTGAACAGTATTCTCGATTTCGCCGGGTCAATTTGGTATTGGGGAAACCGGGCGTCTAGTTCGCGTTCCAGTAACCAAACGTCGCCTGCGAGGTTAACGGGCCCGGATTGGTCTACTACTTGGACGCCCGGGTGTTTGAGGTCGTCGGTGCGGTAGACGTTGAGGGCTTCTTCTTCTTTGCTGTAGTGGTATTTTTCTGCGAGTTCCAAGAGTCCGACAAATTCGCCCGCCGGCGAGTCGAGGCGCACTAAAGTTCCTTCTTTGAGGGTGTCGGCTACTGCTTGGCTGACACTGAGGGTGATGGGAACCGACCAAGGAAGGCCGTTGGAGAGGCGCATTTGTTTAACGACCGATCGATAATCAGCTTCGTTCATGAACCCTTTGAGGGGACTCAGGGCGCCGATGGCGATCATTTGCACGTCAGAGATCGATCGATCCGAAAGCTGGACTCGCGGTAAGACTTCTGCTTTGTCGAAAAATTCTTGTCTTTGGTCTAGTGTGGCAATGCGGTTGACCAGGATGCCGCCGTGAGGGGCAATGCGGTCTGAATGCTGGCTCATGTCGATTTGAAGTTGTGGGTTTTAGCTGCCAGAATACATAGTATCAAGCGGTGGCTGCAAATCTACATTTTTTAATTGTTCTGGACTTGTGCAGAACGCTGCTTTTGTGGCGCTGTAATTCTTTAACTGTAAACTCGCGCGCTTAAAACTCTAAACTTTCCCGTCAATCGATTTTAGATTTTAGATTTTAGATTTTACATTGAAGCATTGACCCCACGGATCAATTCGGGGGGCAAGTTTCATAGGGTACACATTTTTTATTTCTGGACGGATGAATCTGGGGGCTTGTATCCTGGATGCTTTCCCCTCAAGTCTGGACTTGAAATTCTTCGGGATCTATTCCCCAATTTACCCAGCTAATCGCTTCTTTAGCAGATCGCACTTTTGGCGGCACTCGCAAAGCGTGAAGGTGTCCCGTACTCGGACAAGTCATCTTTAACAAATAAATTGGCTCTAAGCTGTTGCACATTTAAACTGTGATACACGCATTGCCCTTATTTTTGATTTTACGACCCCACTTAATTATTA